>NZ_JARRQY010000116.1:1663-2848 GCF_037381185.1 Acidihalobacter sp. | reverse complement strand
CAGCGTCAACGGCAACAGCATCGGCGCCGCCATTGTCATGAACCAGACCGACCCGCAATTCGCCGCTCCCGGAAAGATCCGGACGGATGGCAACATCGTCGCTTATTACCGCACCAACGGCGATGCGAACGGCGTACACCTGGGCGCGAGCGTAGCCAACAATTCATTCAGCATGATGTACAAGGGCGATGTCGCGCAGGCATCCGACTACAAAGCCGGCGGCGACTTCCATACCGCCGGGCCGGCCGCTACCGACCGACACGCGCTCGACGGCGACGTGGTCGGATCATCGGCCTACGACACCAACAACCAGCTGCTCGCGTTCGCCTATCGTCACGGCACTCAATCGCTCGGTCTGTCGGTGGACTGGCAGGACATTCCATACGAGGACTATGCAAATCAACGCATGGATATGGTCGGCAACAAAAGCAGCCTGGTTCACCTCAATTACAAAGATGAATTTTCCTGGGGCAACATCAAGCTGAATCTGTACCACCAGAACGTCAAGCACACCATGAATTTCGACGGTGACAAGCAATATACGTACGGCACGGCTCAGGGCATGCCCATGAATTCGGACGGGCGCGTCAACGGTGCCAAATTCGACGCGACGATACACCTGAACAGCGCCAACCTCTTGCGCACCGGCCTGCTGCTGCACAGCTTCCATCTGAACGACTACTGGCCGCCCACGGGTACCGGCATGATGATGTCGCCGAACACGTTCTACAACGTGCACGATGCGCACAGCAATCGCTATGACGCCTATCTCGAATGGCGCCGACAGTGGACGCCGCAGTGGACCACCCTGATCGGTGCGCGCAGCGACACGGTGGTGCAGAGTGCCGGCGACGTTCAGGGCTACAGCACGATGTACGCAACGGACGCCAACGCCTTCAACGCACAATCCCATAACAAGACCGACCGCAACTGGAACTGGAGCGCGCAGGCGAAATTCAAGCCTGCAGCCGGACAAAAATACACTTTTGGCGTGATGCGCCAGGAGCATTCGCCGAACCTGTACCAGCGCTACACGTGGTCCACGAACTCGATGGCGGCCGTCATGAACAACCTCGTCGGCGACGGCAACGGCTATGTCGGCAATCTGAACCTCAAACCCGAAGTCGCCTACACCGCCAATGTGAAAGGCAACTGGACCGACGCCGAAAACGCCCGCTGGAAAGT
>NZ_JARRQY010000116.1:0-1637 GCF_037381185.1 Acidihalobacter sp. | reverse complement strand
CTGGAAAGTCGAGGCCGATGCCTATCTGACCCAGATCAACGATTACATCGGCGCACAGTGCGCGCCTGGCACCACCTGCACGGCGGGACAGTTCAACGTCCTGCAATATGCCAACCAGCAGGCCCGCATGGCCGGGGCCGACCTGAATGCCACCCTGCTGCTGCTGCAAACGCGCAAGACCGGCGATTTCTTCCTCGACAGCAAGCTGGACTATATCCACGCACGCAATACCGACACGCATGAAGGACTGTTCGGCATCGCCCCCTGGGAAGCCCATGTGCAGCTCACCCAGCAAATTGGCCACTGGAACAACGGCGCCGAAGTTCAAGTCGTCGGCGCGAAAAAAGACGTATCGACGATACAGAACGAACCGCAGACCGGCACTTATGCCATCGTCAATCTGCATGCGGCCTATCGCGTCGAGCATCTGACCATCCGCGCGGGCATCGACAACCTGTTCAACCGTCTTTACTACAACCCGCAAAACGGGGTTTACGTAGGACAAGGCAAGACTATGTCGATGCCCCAAGTGCCTGACTTGTCCAACGCCCGTCGTCAAGAGACGTGACAAGTCAGGCACCCCCGCCCTATTGCCGATAGCGTATTCGCCACGCCGACAGCCGTTCCAGCAGCCAAGCAACCCTCATCACCCCACCCGCGGGCCGAATCCAAATCGTCCTCATCAGCCACTCTCAGTGGCAGATTTTTCAGAAAACCTCCAGACTGCGCGAACTAAGCGTTAGGGACACGCTGATTTATTCGTTCACGCCGGTTACTGGCATGATGAGTCTGGGATAATGGGCCATCGTCACAGTTGGGTTGATCGCGCTGCAAACGAGCTTTTCGGATCTGGAGTACGCGGCCAAGAAGAAACGCACGCGCCGGGATCGGTTTCTGGGTGATCTGGAGCAGCTCGTGCCCTGGGCGGCGCTGGTGGAGGCACTCGAACAGCACTACCCCAAGAGCGGCCGTCGAGGCCGCCCACCGATTGGTCTGGAGCGCATGCTGCGCCTGTACATAGCACAGCAATGCTTTGGGTTGTCGGACGAAGGGGCCGAAGATGCGTTCTACGACAGCCAGGCGATTCGCCGGTGTGGGTATCGATCTGAGCCGCGAGGCGGCCCCGGATGCGACCACGCTGCTCAAGTTCCGACGCCTGCTCGAGCAACACGGTCTGACGCCGCGGATCTTCGAGACGATCAACGCCCAGCTGGCCGAACGCGGCCTGCTGCTCAAGGAAGGCACGCTGGTGGATGCGACGATCATCGCAGCGCCTTGGCATGAAGGCACACATCGGTGCCGATGCCGACTCGGGGCGGGTGCACACGGTGGTGGCGACCTCGGCCGAGGTGGGTGACGTGACGCAGGCCGACCGGCTGCTGCACGGCGAGGAATCGGACGCGCTGGGCGATGCCGGTTATCAGGGTGTGGACCGACGCCCCGAGCGCACGCACCGGCAGGTACGTTGGCACGTGGCGCTGCGCCCGGGCAAGCGCCGGGCCTTGCCCAAGGATACGCTGGGCCGGGCGCGCGAGCGCCTGGAGCAGGCCAAGGCGCGCGTGCGGGCCAAGGTCGAGCATCCGTTCCAGGTCATCAAACAACGCTTCGGGCATCGCAAGGTGCGTTACCGGGGGCTG
>NZ_JARRQY010000115.1:0-3117 GCF_037381185.1 Acidihalobacter sp. | reverse complement strand
TCACCGGCGATGCCGGTCTGCTCGAGCGCGGCGCGGATGGCGGTGGCGCCGAGCACGGGCGTCGGCACGCCGTTGAGACTGCCGAGAAAGGAGCCGATGGGGGTGCGCCGTGCGGCGGCGATGACGATGTCGGACATGGGGTTTCCAGGGCGGGGATCAGGCGCGGATTATGGCAGCGCGTTGCCGGAGGCGGCAAACGCCGGGCGACTTGGCTGCGCATGACGAAAACCGCCCGAAAACCCCGCGCTTTGCCCGCCGTGCCGGGCCGGGGTAGTATCCACGGCCTTGGCCAGTATGCGGATCGCTGGCCTCAGCGCAGCCGCTGCGCACACGGCTACACTTTGGTGGGTCGGGACGGCGCGGGGCAGGGTGCGCCAGCATGGCGATTCGAACGATAAAGCACGACTCAGAGTACAGGGTTCGAACCGGTGCTGGTCGACGGCGACCGCATGCCCGGCGCGCAGTGGTATCCGGGCGTACGCCTGAACTTCGCCGAGAACCTGCTGCGCTACCGCAACGATCGTCCGGCGCTTATGTTTCGCAACGAATGGGGGCACGCGCGCGAACTGAGCCACGCGCAACTGTATGCGGAGGCGGCGCGTTTGTCCTTCGCCCTCAAGCAGGCCGGTGTCGGGCCCGGCGACCGGGTCGCGGGTTATCTGCCGAACATGCCGGAAACGGTGATCGCCATGCTCGCGACCGCATCGCTCGGTGCGATCTGGTCGTCGACTTCACCCGATTTCGGCGTCAAGGGGGTAGTGGACCGCTTCGGTCAGATCGAGCCCAAGGTGCTGTTCGCTGTCGACGCATATCCCTACGGGGGTAAGACGTATGACTGTATGGGTAAGCTGCGGGAAGTGGCCGAGGCCATTCCGGCGCTCGAGCGCATCGTGGTTATCCCCTATTCGGGCCGGCCGCTCAATCTGTCCGATCTGCCCAAGGCGGTGGCCTGGCCGGAGTTCGTTGCCGGACAGGCGGCCGAACACATCGAATTCGCCCAGATGCCGTTCGCGCATCCGCTGTACATCATGTACTCATCGGGCACCACCGGCGTTCCAAAGTGCATTGTGCATGGCGCCGGCGGCACTCTGCTGCAGCATCTCAAGGAGCTGGTGCTGCATACCGATCTCAAGCACGATGACCGCATCTTTTACTACACCACCTGCGGCTGGATGATGTGGAACTGGGTAGTATCCAGTCTGGCTATCGGCGCCTGCGTAGTGCTTTACGACGGTTCGCCCTTCCATCCCAAGGGCAGCGTGCTGTGGAATCTCATCGACGAGTTGGACATCAGCATCTTCGGTACCAGCGCCAAGTGGCTGGCGGCGGTGGAGAAGGTGGGTGTGCGGCCACGTGAGACGCATCAGCTCAAGTCCCTGAAGACCATCCTCTCGACGGGTTCGCCGCTGGCACCCGAGAGCTTCGACTACGTCTATCGCGACGTGAAGGCCAACCTCATGCTTTCGTCCATTTCGGGCGGCACCGACATCGTGTCCTGTTTCGCGCTCGGTAATCCGCTTCTGCCGGTGTACCGCGGCGAGTTGCAGTGCCGCGGCCTGGGGCTGAAGGTCGAAGCCTACGATCCGGAGGGTAAGCCGGTTCGTGGCGAACCGGGCGAACTGGTCTGCGAAGTTCCGTTTCCGTCGATGCCGGTAGGGTTCTGGAACGATCCCGAGGGCGTGAAGTACCGTGCCGCGTATTTCGAACGCTATCCCAACGTTTGGGCGCATGGTGACTTCATCGAGATCACCCCGCGCGGCGGCGTGATTATCTACGGCCGCTCGGACGCGACGCTAAATCCGGGCGGGGTGCGCATCGGCACCGCGGAGATCTATCGTCAGGTGGAGCAGGTGAACGAGGTACTCGAATCCATCGCCGTCGGCCAGGACTGGAAGGGTGACGAGCGCATCGTGCTGTTCGTGCGCCTGCGCGAGAGCGTGGAGTTGGACGATGCGCTGCGCGAGCGCATCAGACAGGTGATCCGGGCCAATACCACGCCGCGCCATGTGCCGGCGCGCATCGAGCAGGTGTCGGACATTCCGCGCACGATCTCCGGCAAGATCACCGAGGTGGCGGTACGCGAGGTGATCCACGGCCGGCCGGTCAAGAATGTGGATGCGTTGGCAAACATCGACTTAATTGCTAGCCATCGTGCCCTGTTTCGGGCGCGATTTAAGATGTGGGGATTCGGTCTGAATTGGTGACGCGCCCGAGCCGGTTTCTTTGAAATGCGCAAAGAAACCGACGAAAGAAACGCACCTCACGGATCGCTTGTTCCTGACGGGCAACCTTGCGAACGCACCCCTGAACGGGGCCCGCAGCCATTCGCCGTCCGGGCGAAGGGCTGCTTGGCCGGCGTCCTGCCGGCCATCCCCGCCCAGGCGCACGTTCGCGAGGCAAGCGATCAGGCGGGACCCAACGTCAAAACAAGGCGAGTCCGAAGTGAAATTGCTCTGAATTGGCTGATTCGTAGCGCAGCGTTTGGGTGCGTTCTGTTTTGACTCACCGCCTCCCGTTAGGCCTTGCCTCGAGCGTGCGCCCCGGCGCGTGGCTGCGGTGCCCCGTGGCGGGGTGTGCGCTCGAGGTTTGCCCGTCAGGGACAAGGCATAAGCACTCTGCGCCTGTGCCATTCGCGGCCGCAGTGGGCTTGTGTGCGTTCAGGGCAAAAGGTACTCGGGCGCGTCACCTCAGCAGACAAATACCCCAAACATCGAATCGCGCACGAAACAGGCCGCTATGGCCAGTCAGCATGGCTATTCCGTACGCAAACTCAATAACGTCTGCCGCTGATTTGCACCCACATCTGTTCCTCGAGTGGCGATTACCAGCATTGCCGCCGCGTAACCAAGGCTCGTCCGGCGTGCAGGCTGAGACGCACCAAACGAACACCGCCCGACCACTTCTGTGGCCGGGCGGCGAGGGGGTTCCCGAAGGAAAAAGCCCTAATCAGGCCGCAGCGCCGGCCAGCGCACGCACGCGTTCGCGGTCTTCCAGAAGCTCCTGTGCAGGCCCCTCGTGCACGATCTTGCCGTTGTCGATGACGTAGGCTCGGTTGGAGACTTCCAGCGCCATGAAGGCGTTCTGCTCGGCGAGCAGGATGGAGCTGCCCTCGCGGGC
>NZ_JARRQY010000114.1:0-2711 GCF_037381185.1 Acidihalobacter sp. | reverse complement strand
CCCAGCTTTTCGACGATTGGTTCGACCCGATCGAGGTCGGCATTCGCACCCGCGTACGCGGTTTTATCCAGGAACTGATCGAGGCGGAACTTGAAGAGGCTTTATCGCGCGCACGCTATGTTCGGCACAGCAAATCCGGGCAGATATCCACGGAAACGACCAGCGACACTACTGCTGGCGCCACGTCCACCCCTGCCGAGCCCCAGCTTCATGGCCATCGCCACGGTCATCGCTCGCGCACGCTGATGGGCGCCTCCGGCGAGGTCGAAGTCAGTGTGCCACGTGCACGGATCGAAGGTGCGGATTGCAAGACGACGGAATGGCACAGCAAAGCGCTGCGGAAATATCAGCGGCGCACCAAAGCGGCCGACGCACTCATCGCTAGTGCATCGATCCAAACGGAGGTTACGCCGGAGTTTGGTAAAATCGATGCATAAACAAAGAGCTAGTGCGCTGACATATGAATCTTTTGAATGTGTCAGTGCACTAGCACCTATTTGTCCGGCACCAACACGCGGCGTGTACGGCGTGCTCTGGCCACGCTTTTCCAAGGAGCGGTGAGCAAGGATACGGTCAGCCGCGTGTGGCGCAAGGTGGAGGGGGACTGGAAAGCCTGGAACCAGCGCTCGCTGACAAACGAGCCGATCGTCCGCCTGATCCTGGACGGCACGGTGGTTCGCGTACGGCTCGACAAGAAGGCCACATCAATCTGCCTACTGGTTGTTCTCGGCGTGCGCGAGGATGGCCAGAAAGTTTTGTTGTCTATCAAGAACATGGGCGGCGAAACGGCCGAGAGCTGGCGGGTGGTGCTCGACGATCTGATTGGGCGGGGCCTGCGCAAACCTGAATTCCTGATCGTCGACGGCGCTGCCGGGCTGGAACGGGCGCTGGCTGAGGTCTGGAGCGACGTCGCGACGCAACGGTGCACCGTTCACAAACACCGCAATCTGCTCAGCCATGCGCCGAAAAGGCTGCGTGATGAGGTCTCGGAGGATTACAATGATATGATCTACGCGAAGACGGCAGCTGAAATTGAGCAGAAACGCCGGGTGTTCTTACGCAAATGGCGCATCCGCTGCAGAGCCGTTGCCGACTGTCTGGAGGAAGCGGGTGATAGGCTGTTCATGTTCACCAGATTGCCCGCTGATCAGTGGAAAAGCGCACGCACGACCAACGCCATCGAGCGGCTCCACGAAGAATTCAAGCGTCGGATCAAGACGCAAACCGTTCTGCCGTCGGCTGAAACCGCAGCCATGCTGTTCTGGGCGCTGATGGCTTCTGGACAAATCGTGATGCGCAAGGTGGATGGCTGGCGGACGCTGGCCGTGGAGACCGCTGATCTTCCAGGGCGATTCAGTAAAAGCCCATGATGGCCTGTATGGCTCGGTTTCTGTCGTCCTGAAAATATTCTATGGCGCGTTTAGGAGATGAGCAAACGCGTTTACAGATAGAGAGTATCAAGTCCCCTAATAATGATATGTTTTCTGGTGAATGATCTTTGTTATTTGTGTATCCATCTTCACCCAGTGTGACGTCCTTATTTCGGTGAAGATGGTTTTCGATACCCCAGTGATCGCGATTTAACCCAAGGATGTCTTTTGGAAGCGCCGTTTCTGCCGGTAAACTGGTGATCAAATAGGCAATTTCGATAGCCGGCGGCTGCCACACGCCGCCCTTTTTCTTCTGTCGTGATCGGCATACCCGGCAGATTTGCTTCACGCCCGGCCACCCTTGTTCAATTCCGGCGGCCTCGGCGGGCAAGACCTCAATGGTGCGCTGCTCGATGCGGCCGTGAGCCTTTTCTGGCGCGCTTTCCCACCTGCGCAGGGGGAAAAACCGGCTCATTAAAAGCCGTTTCGATATCTTCCCTCAAGTTTTTCTGGTTGTCTTTTACAGCAAACACGTAGTCGCCTCCGCCATCGACGATGGTCTTGCAGATCTTCTTTTGGCAAAAAATCGCGTCGCCCGTGATCACCTTTCCCTTCAGGTCCAGCTTGGCGAGAAGTTTCATCGCGTCAGGAATTTCCATACCCTTGCCACGGGACGCAGTCTGTCCGAGAACTTCGCGTATCCCGCAGCAGAACGCCGAAAGACAATGCACCGCCTTGCCGTTTTCATCTTTGCTGGCGCGCATGGTCTTGCCATCGAAGGCGATGTGGCGCGTCTCCTTACCTTCACCGCAAATAGCAAGACTGTTCAAGACCTTCATCAATGCTTCCGGGTCAATCGCCCGCATGGTCTCCGTAAGCGTCGCGTGGCACGGCGTCGTTCCTTTATGGAAGCCAAGAGCATGGCGCTGCCGCTGGTTCAGCGACCGTCCAAGAAGAAACACCGATAGCAGCCCACGCCTGCCGCACAGGAAACCAACGACAATCAGGGCCAGAATGGACCACAACCGGTAATCTTGCCCCTGTCCGCCGCGCGGATCGGGAACCTGCGCCAGAATTTCTTTCAGTTTCATCGGGAGCTCCCCTTGTTGCTCCCAACCAGAATCATATTCGCTAAGACAATTCAATCCGATAGTGCATTTCAACAAATCGCCCTGTCAGCCGTCAAAGTCATGGCGCCTCAGCGAGGTAACATGCTGACAATAAACGGCTCTACGATTGTATCGGCAATGTTTTGCGCCGCTGATTTGACGGATTGGTGCCCCGTCCTGTGAATCGCAGCGGGTCGACTGCAGCCGTTGGAATCATCCCAGAACCGCGGCT
>NZ_JARRQY010000113.1:0-3170 GCF_037381185.1 Acidihalobacter sp. | reverse complement strand
GCTTGGTCGATCAGCGTAAACACACCGACGCTAGCTGAAACACCTAATGCAAGGACGCAAATGGACAGGAGAAGCGACCCTGGGCGCCTAAGCGCTGCACGCCAAGCACGCCACATATCGGTTACCCAGTCAGGCATGAGGTCTCTTCCTTCTGAAGTTATCGGACCAAGGTTAGCAAGTTTAGTGCCACAGGTAGTGATTTTCCGAGGCCCGAAATTCAATGACATACGCCAGCAAGTCGGGCCATTGTTAAGGCAAGTTGTCCGAATTCGCACACGGTTGTCCGGAAGCGGACTGAGGCTGACCGAGGATTCTTGGCCATTCGGAAGTAGAAATTTCGTAAGCGTTCGGCCACTGAGGTTTCCCCGCGTTTTCATGCTGGCACACCGAGCTGATCGAGCAGCGGTGGCTTCGGTTTGTTGAGCTGCTCGAAGAGGCGGTGGACTGGGATCTGCAGCCATCGTCGAACCAATGCCGCGAGGGTGTCCTAGATTTTGTGTAAACGGGCCACAGGCGGGAAACTGCCCTTTGACCCGGAGACACCATGAGCTCACGCAAGCACGAGGTACCCGACGAGCTGCTCAGCAGCCTGTTGTCCAACTACAAGAAGCCTGAAGACCTGATCGGCGAGAATGGCCTGCTCAAGCAGCTGACCAAGCTGCTGGTGGAGCGGGCGCTGGATGCGGAGATGGCCGAACACCTCGGTCACGACAAGCACGAGCCGGTCGCCAACGCGGCCGGCAACACCCGCAACGGACGCAGTCGCAAGACGCTCAAGGGTGAGTTCGGCGAGCTGCCCATTGAGATCCCGCGCGATCGTCACGGCAGCTTCGAGCCCCAGCTGATTCCCAAGCACCAAACCCGCTGGGCCGGCTTCGACGACAAGATCCTGTCGTTGTATGCGCGCGGCATGACGGTACGCGAGATCCAGGCGCACCTGGAAGAGATGTATGGGGCGGAGGTGTCGCCCAGCCTGATTTCCTCGGTCACCGATGCGGTGTTCGATGAGGTCAAGGCATGGCAGGCCCGGCCGCTCGATTCGGTGTACCCGATCGTCTACCTGGACTGCATCCACGTAAAGGTGCGCGAGGGCGCGGTGCGGATCAAGGCGGTGTATCTGGCCATCGGCGTCACCATGACCGGCGAGAAGGAGGTGCTGGGCCTGTGGCTGGCGCAGACCGAGGGCGCCAAGTTCTGGCTGCAGGTGGTGACGGAGCTGCGCAACCGCGGCGTGCAGGACATCTTCATCGCCTGCGTCGATGGATTGAAGGGCTTCCCCGAAGCCATCGAGGCGGTGTTCCCGCAGACCACGGTGCAGCTGTGCATCGTGCACATGGTGCGGCACAGCCTGAACTACGTGCCGTGGAAACGCCGTGCGGAAGTGGCGGCTGACCTCAAGCGCATTTATGCCTGCGCCACCGTCGAGGAGGCCGAGCAACGACTTGCCGAGTTCGAGGCGAAGTGGGACACCGAGTACCCGCCGATCGGCCAGTCGTGGCGGCGTAACTGGCCACGTCTGATTCCGTTTTTCGACTACCCGCCGGAGATCCGCAAGGTGATCTACACCACCAACGCGATCGAGTCAGTCAACATGAGCCTGCGCAAGCTGACCAAGAACCGTGGCTCGTTCCCGAGCGACGAGGCGCTGCTGAAATTGTTCTACCTGGCGCTGCGCAACATCAGCAAGAAATGGACGATGCCGATCCGCGACTGGAAGGCTGCCTTGAACCGCTTTACGATCCAGTTCGAGGGGCGCCTTCCTCAGCGCTAACTTAAACTCCGTTTACACAAATCTATGGTCCTGTCGTGGTCTGATTCTCGAGGACACCTCGATAGGGGATGATGATCCCCAACGAGGACCAGCAAGACATGACCGCACGTAACCGTAGAACCTTCGATACTGCCTTCAAGCTGCAGGTGGTGCAGATGATCCGAGACCAAGGCCTGAGCGTAAGCCAAGTGTGCCGCGACCAAGATCTGGTCGATAGCGCGGTGCGCCGCTGGCTGGCCCAGTACGACGCTGAGCAGGCTGGCCAACCGGGTGTCGGTAAGCCGCTGACAGCCGAGCAGCAACGCATCCGTGAGTTGGAGCGGGAGAACCAGCGGTTGCGCGAGGACGTATCCATCCTAAAAAAAGCATCGGCCTTCTTCGCCCGGGAACTGAAGTGATCCAGTCGATGATCGATCAGTGGCAGGAGAAGGCCGATACCGCCCGCCTGTGCCGCTTGCTGGGCGTGAGCCGCTCGGGTGTGTACGCCACTCGCCGCCGCCGGCAAACGCCCCGGGTATGCGCCCTCACTACGCCGTTGCAGGCAGCCTTTCAAGCCAGCGGTGGCAACTACGGCAGCCGCCGACTGTGCGCAGCCTTGAAGTCCCAGGGCCTGCTGGCCGGTCGCTGCCGGGTCCGCCGGCTGATGAAGCAGCACGGCCTGAAAGCGCGCTGGAAGCGCAAGTTTGTCCACACGACCGACAGCCGGCATGACCTGCCGGTGGCTGCCAATGTCCTGGATCGTTGCTTCAACCCCAACGCGCCGGACCAGGCCTGGGCGGCCGATATCACCTATGTCCGCACTGATCGTGGCTGGCTCTACCTGGCCGCCGTGCTGGACCTGTACTCGCGCAAGATCGTGGGCTGGGCGATGGCCCCGAACATGCCAGCCGAACTCGTCTGCACGGCGTTGCAGATGGCCATCGCCCTGCGCCAGCCCAAGCCAGGGCTGATCATGCATACCGACCGCGGCAGCCAGTACGCCAGCCAGGCCCATCGCGACCTGCTGGCCCGTCACGGGCTGGTGGCCAGCATGAGCCGCAAGGGTAATTGCTGGGATAACGCGGTCATGGAGCGATTCTTCCTGAACCTAAAGATGGAACGCATCTGGCAGCAACGCTATGCCAATCCCGCCGAGGCCATGACCGACATCACTCACTACATCATCGGCTTCTACAACACCCATCGGCTGCATTCCACACTCGGCTACCGATCACCCGCCGACTACGAGAAAGCCACTGCATGAAATCCCCTATCCCGGTGTCCACCAAAACTTGACCACGACAGAATGCAGCGGGGGTGAAGATTTACTCGCTCCCCGGATTGCACGCGAAGGTGGCCTTGCTGGACGACGTGGCCGTTATCGGCTCCGCCAACTCCTCGCCGAACTCGGAAGACCGCC
>NZ_JARRQY010000112.1:0-5068 GCF_037381185.1 Acidihalobacter sp. | reverse complement strand
CCGTTGGGCAGCAGATAGAGGAACTGGCGGAACTTGTCGGCGCGCACCACGCGGAAACCCGAGGTGAGATCAGCTACTTTGTGGTTGGTGACCCAACTGGCCAGGCGGTTGTAGAAGGTATTTGCCGCAAGTCGACCGAGCGATGCCTGGGAGCTATGGTCACGCGCGCCGACAACGATGTCGTAGCCCTGGTCTAGCTGCGTTAGGAGACGTTCGATATCAGCGGGATCATGCTGGCCATCGGCGTCCATGAATATGAGCACATCGCCCTGGGCGGTCCGGGTGCCGCTTTTGATAGCGGCGCCGTTCCCCATTCCGTAAGGATGGCGTACCACCTGGGCGCCGTGTTGCTCGGCGATGATAGCGGTGTCGTCAGTGGATCCGTCGTCGACGACGATGCGTTCGGCGTCGGGGTACCGCTTTCGCAGTTCGTCAAGCAGGACGGGCAGGTTCCCGGCCTCGTTGCGTGCGGGCAGGATGATGCTGAGGCGGGAACGGGAGGGGAGGGGCAACTCTGGCATCGTCTTCATGTGTACCTGATTTTGCGTCACGATACGCGCTCGGGTCAGTGCTTGCTGGCTGGGTTCTTGGGGACTTTCAGGCTCGGGGGCGGGCTGTTGGGCCGCGTTTTTTCCGCTTCCGACAGACGTTTCTTGAGCGTGGCAATGACAGTGTCCAGATGGCCGAAGCGATTGAGCACGTTCATATCTTCAATGCTCTGGCGTGCGGCGTCGAACTGGCGCAGGAATATCTGCAGCTTGATGAGGTTGATGCGGTATTGAGGTTGTTTGGGCGCTAGATCGATCGCCACATGCATTGTCTTTTGCGTCAAGGCGTAATTGTGCAGTACGTTTAAGGTGTAGTTACTGTAGATTGTCACGATATTGGCGTTGCGCGGATTTTTGTTCAAAGCTGCCCTGAATGCGCCAATCATTTTGTTGTTGTTGAAATGGCATTCTTTCAAATCGCAGCGCACCATGGCGTTGAGGGCGCTGATGTCCTGCGGCGTCGCTGGGCGACTGGATAGCTTTCGGTCGATGCTCCTCCACCATTGAGCCAGCAGCGGCTTGCCGATTTTGGCATTTAGGATAAGCAGTGCGGATTCGGGAAGGATGCTGGCGTTAGGTACAGCAGCGGCTTTTTCCAGTGACTTTATGGCGTCGGGTAGCAGCGACGAATCCGACTCGGTTACCAAGTTTGCATACGTGCGGCCTAGGTCGTAAGTAGCACGCGGTGAATTGGGGTGTTCGGTAGCGGACATGATGGCGAATCGGATCGGATTGGCCCATTGATGTACGCGCAGTCCGAGAATGCCTGCGTATAATGTTATCAATCCGATGACGAGAATACGCCGTGCAAAGCGGAGGCGTTCGACGGGCGGTTCCAGCAGCGCTAGACCGAAAACGGCGAGTAACAAGCCGAAGTCGGGTAGGTAGTTACGGTGCTCGAAGACCAATTCAAGATTGAAAATAGTGGCGGTCATCAATTGGCCGCAGAGGAACCACAGAATGCCCAGGCTGAGCAAAGGGCGTTGTCTGCGCTGCCAGATGGCTAAGGCGATGAGTGCGATGATGCCGAGAATGGCCGAGAAGGTCGTCGGCGGCGAAAATAGCCCGGTGGAGAAAGGGAAATCGTCGTGGTAGAGGCTAAGCGTGCCCAGGTTGGGGGCTAACGACCAAGCGATATAGAGCAGGACCACCCGTGGTTCTGTAAGTAAGCGTTCGGTCAGTGTGAAAGGACGAATAGAATGAACAGCGCTAGCCTGAATGCTCGGCCACAGCCAGAGTAGACCGAGGATGCCCGGCAACGCGAGTACGATCAAATAGTACAGATACAGCCGCCTGTCGCGTTCGCCGCTTGCACGAGTGAAACTGAACAGTGTCCATTCGACCACCACGGTATAAACTGGCAGGAGTGCGCCGATTTCTTTAGCTAATACGCCTAGTCCACCGCAAACGATCATTGCTAGCCATAGCAACCAGAAACCGGCTTTGCCATCGAGCATGCGTAAGCGCCCCCAGAGGTAGAGCGCAACTCCGGCAAGCACGAAGGTGCCGGACAGGCTGGTCATACGCTGTACGATGTAGAGTACAGCTGTGAGATTGATCGGCAGCAGGAGCCAGGCGGCGGCGATCGCGAGCGCGGTGCCGAGGATCAGGCGTTGGCTCAAGTCCGGGCGGAAGCGGCGGCGATAGGCCGTGAGAATTAGGGCGGCTACGGCATAGAGCAGCAGGCCATTGACGGCGTGGATGAAAATATTGGTCACCTTCATCGAATAGGGAAGGGGGCCAAAGAAGTATTCGTTTAGCGCGAAGCTGAGCATGCTGATGGGACGGTCCAGCGGGCCGGAGCCGGAGGAAAATGCTGCTGCCATTAAGTCGGCGAGGCTCAGGCTATGCGGTTTCAGCGCGGTGTTTTGAACGATGTTGGCGTAGTCGTCGAGTAGGAATCCGCCGTGTACACCGGGCCAGTAGATCAGGATGCTTGCGAGAATGGCGACGGTTAAGCCGGCGGTGAGAGTCAGGCGAAGGCGCATGGACAAGCGAACCTCGAGTTAGGGGGGGCGAGTGTACCCTGCCTTGGATATGATTTTGCGCGGTGCGCTCTAGCTTTCGCGCGTTTCAGCGGCAAACGGCGGGTGCGTACTGGGTCGGCAGGGTTGCCGTGTTAACCGCCAACGGCGCTTGCGGCGCCTTGCCTGCAGCGTAGCAGGTCCATTCGATTGCACCATGGTTTACACTGGGCTGTAGCAGTAGCGTGGTACCGTTGGCGCCGCTGCCCAGGTTACTCTTGAAGGTGATGGTAATCAGCCCATTGGCACCGATCTGCACATTGCTGGTGTTAGTGCCTGTAACCGTAAGAGGTAGGCCGTAATTGGCGTTGCCGCCGCCGGGGAAAGTGCCGAGGTTGCCGTATGTGTCCCACACAGCGAGTTTGGCGCCTCCAGCGAGATTGATGCCCTCCGTGACCTTGGCGCGGATGGTGTAGTTCTGATAGGCCGGGATGGCGATGGCGGCCAGGATGCCAATGGGGTACAAAAAACGCCCCGTCAAGGACGGGGCGCGAGTTCAGGCTTTCAGTGCTTGCTTGATTGTGCTTAGAGTTAAGCGCAAGCGACGCCTGTATTGAAACTTAACGGCAGTTGGCCGGTGCGTACTTGCCCGGAAGGTCGGAGCCATTCGCCGCATTGACGGCGGAGTGGCATGTCCAGGTCATGGAGCCACCTCCGTTGGCGGTTTGGGCATCCGGAACCAATACAAGAGTTGTTCCATTTGCGGTGCCGCCCATATTGCTGCGATACGTGATTTGAATTGCGCCATTTGGGCCGACCAGGATGCTCGAAGTGTTGGTTCCGGCGATTGTCTGGGCGAGGCCATAAGACTGATTGCACGCGGCATTGAACGCGCCACAAGACTGAGCGAAAGTGCCGTTGGATGCATAGGTGTCGGCGACAGATAGTTTGGCGGCAGATGCGAGGTTCAGGCCCTCGGTCACCTTGGCGCGAATGGTGTAATCCTGGTAGGCCGGGATGGCGATGGCGGCCAGGATGCCGATGATGGCCACCACGATCATCAGTTCGATGAGCGTAAAGCCCTTTTGGGTGTTTTTCTTCATAGCTGACTCCATTAAAAAGTGCGTTAACGCGGTGATGTCGATCTGCGCAGATCTTGCTGAATTCCTTTGTGCATCACTGCACGTAAGGATATGCATGAAGCGTACCAACACGCTGCTTTGGAGTAATTTGGCGGTCTCTCGCCGTTCTGCTCGCGTTACGGCCTGGGCAATGTGACGAGAGATGTCGTTCGATTGTCAGAAGGTGACACTTATTGTCACTTTCCGGGGCGTTTGATTGCGAGCTTCTTTAGTCGGTAGCGCAGTTGCCGAAGGCTCATGCCGAGCTGGCGCGCGGCTTCGGTTTTGTTCCAGCGGGTTTGTTCGAGTTTTGTGGGGTGGATTAGCGGAGTGCATCCATCGGCGCTGTGAGGGCGATGGTGAGAACGGCTGGTTAGGGATCAGCCAAGCTTGGCGCGTGTTCGCAAACGCTCGGGCGCGCCTTCGAAGATGAGGGGGTTGAGGAAGACGTTTTGACCAAGAAGTTTGCGCTCGACTTCGTCCAAGGCGGCTTCTTCGCAGATTTCGTCCCAGGTAGTGCATAGTCTGTCGATCTGTTCGGCGATGAGCGCTTGCGCGGCGCCGCGACCTGCCTGGAGGCTGGGCGCAGCCTCCAGGCAGGTCGCCAGCTTTCTCGTGCGCTTGTCGCCAACGATGAGCATGGCCGGGCGCGCTTCATGGCCTTCGGTCTGGCGCCGCCGATGGAGCTGCCATAGAGCAGCGCCTGATCGAGTTCGGGGGATAGCGGAATGCCTGCTTCGACTGTCTCGGTGGCGTTCAGCAGTTCTTCCAGTGTGGCGCTGTGGGTCGTGCGGGGGCAGTAGTCGCTTGGCGAGGTCTGGAAGTCGAGTGTGCCGGCATCGATATTTTCCCCCTGTGCGCCGAAAGTCCGGTTCAAGATGACGCGTCGACCCCAGGCGTCAGAAGCGGCATCGCGCAGACAGCCTGTGAGAATTGAATCCGGGTTCGGGACGGATCAGCCCGCGCCGCAGCGGCGATTCCGGTTCGTAGGTCGGAATTGCATCTGTTCGTTCCAGGTAGCTGCGACCGTAGTTGAATGTCAGGCGCGAGCGGTCACACGCCAGCCGTCTGGAGACCACGGGTTCCGTCGCGCCGGGCAGCCATATCCAGACGTAGGCTACGGCTGGTCGCTCAGAACTCATCTATGACTTCCTGCGTGCGGCGGCGAGCCGACTTGGGCAGCAATGCCCGCTTGCCACGCGCGACCGACAAGTGTTGGTTCACGGGGGCTTCGGGGGACGAGTAGCGATGAAGTGGGGTGTGTCGGTGGGTTTTGTCGGGTGGCTAGCGCAGCGTTATCTGCCAAGACTATTCAATATTCAATGCCTAGCTTTTTCAGCCGGTAGCGCAGTTGGCGAAAGCTCATGCCGAGCTGGCGCGCGGCTTCGGTTTTGTTCCAGCGGGTCTGTTCGAGTGCGCGGCGGATGACTTCGCG
>NZ_JARRQY010000111.1:0-3239 GCF_037381185.1 Acidihalobacter sp. | reverse complement strand
ACTTCATGCGCGAAGATGGTCGCCAGCGTGCTCATGGGACGTTCAGCCGGCCGCGACATGCCTCGGATCGTCCAGCACTCCACCCTCGCACGCTGCGCAAAGCTGGTCACCGCGCAAGCAAACACATTCCCAAGCCGGGGCGCTTCCGTGCCACCTTGTTGATGGGTGGTAGCCAACGTGCGCATCGCCAAGTGCGTCAGATACATCGGAACGTGTCAACAGTTTTCCAACACTTGGCGCGAGATTTCTATGTAACAACGTCGGGTAGCCCGGTGTCGACCGGGGTGGGGATGGCGCGTAGAGCCCCCGGGGTGTCGAGCAGTTGCGAGGCGTCCATGGCGAGGTCGGGGTTGATGTGCACGGCGGCGGGCGGCAGGGCGACGGTGGGCGCGCCTTTGACGTAGCGCTCGGGGTGGCGTGCATAGTGTTCGGTGAGCGCCTGCTGGCGGACGGCGGCGACCGTGGCCACCCGACCATGGAACACGTCGGAGGGAGTGAACAGCGCCACCCCTTCGTGCGGACGATCGTTGTAATGCGGGACGAAGCGGCGCACCCACTGGCGGGCCTGCTCGGCGTCCTCGAAACGGCCGGGGTAATCGGGGGTGTACTTGAGGGTCTTGAAGTGGCTTTCACTGAAGGGGTTGTCATTGCTCACCCGCGGGCGCGAGTGGCTGCGAGCCACCCCCATCGTGCTGAGCAGGTCAGTGAAGCTGTGGGCGGTCATCGGTGAGCCGCGGTCCTGATGCACGATGAGCGACTCGCGGGCGATGGCGTGTGCGTTCAGCGTGCGCGTAAACAGATGCTTGGCCAGCCCTGCATTTTCCTTGGTGCTGATCATCCAGCCGACCACGTAGCGACTGTACAGGTCCAGGATGAGGTAGAGATTGAGATACACGCCGCGCGAGAAGGTCGGCAGCTTGGTGATGTCCCAGGTCCATACCTGATGCGGCGCGGTGGCCGTCAGCTGGGGTCGGACGTGGCGTTGGGGTGGACGTTGCAGGCGCCGCGCCGTGGTTTGGCCGAGCGCACGCAGGCGGCGATAGAAGGTCGACACCGACGCCAGCACGGTGCCCTCGCTGAGCAGCTGCGCGTAGACCTGGCGCGGACTGGCGTCGATGAAGCGATCGCTGTGCAGCACGCTCAGGATCGCCTCGTCCTGTTCGGCGCTGAGTCGGCGTGCTGGGGGACGCGCCGGCGCCACCGCCTTGCGCCGTCGACGGTCGGGATAGCAGCGATGTCGCGGTTGGCCCAGTGCCTGACAGATACGCTGTTTGGACAATCCGGGCGGTGCGGTGGCGAGCAGGCCCATCAGGGCTTCTCCTGCTGGGCTTGCTCGACCAGTTGGAAGACTTTTTTTGGAGTTCGACCAACTGCTCGGCGACTTCGGCACGCCGCTGCAGACGACGATTTTCGCGTTCCAGTTGCTCCATCCGACGATCACGTGGATCGGCCCCCTTGCGCCCGGGCGCTTGCGCCTGCAGGCCATCCAAACCGCGCTCGGCGTGTTGTTTACGCCAGCCGGAAAGCTGGGCCGCATAGAGGCCGTTGCGGCGCAACCAGGCACCCTGCTCACCATGAGGCAACGCATCAGCCTCGGTCAGCAAGCGGAGTTTCTCGGTCGCACTGAAGCGGCGACGTGTACGCTTTTCAAGCCGTGGATCGGGCGTGATCTCGGCGCTCGTGGGCAACTCAGGGGACATTCAAAGGCTCCAACTGGCCCGCCCATTTCTTATGGGTCTTCGCAGATCAGTGTGGGTGCAATCGAGCGTTTTCCGGTAGCGGCGGCAGGAAGCTGGCGATGATCTTGAGCTTGAGGTAGTCCTCATCGCGGTAGCCGTAGGCACTGCGCTGGATGACCCGGATCTTGTTGTTCAGTCCCTCCACCAGTCCCAGACTGACCTTGTTGTCCGGATGGCAGTAGGCGGCGATGCCGTCCCAATGTCGCTCGATCATCTTCACGAACTTCTGGTACGACGCCAGTCGCTGCCAGCGCAGGCTCTGCTTCCAGCGCTCGAAGAACGCCCGGGCACCACGTTCGGTGCGGTAGTTCCACAGCTGGCCGAACGATTCTTTCAGCAGGTACGCGGTGTTCAGCCGCTTGTTGGCCGCCAGCAGCTTCCTGAGCGCCTGGCGGCCGTCCAGGGTCAGGTTCTCGCGGTTGCTCAGCAGGGTGTAGCGTTGACCCTTGATGTAGCTGCGATCCTTGCCTTGTAGGCGTTTGTACTCGTCTCGCCTGACCTGATCGAGCGCATCGGACAGGTGGCGCATGATGTGGAACTTGTCGAACACGATGGCGGCATTGAGCGCGTTGTTGCCCACCGAGGTACGGAACGGGCGCCACATGTCCATCACCGCCAGCTCGATACGCGCGCTCTTGTTCGGCCCCAACTCGGTGAAGAACAGGTCGATGTCCGCCTCGGTGCGGCCACTGCCGCCAAACCAGATCGGCCGCCTGCGCTCCAGGTCGCTGACCACCACGCGGTAGTCGTGACCCTTGTGGATGGCGATCTCGTCGATGCCGATCGCCCGTGGCGCCGGCATCCCGGCCCGCCGCACCTGCTCGGCCATGTACAGCTTGGATAGGTCCTTGACCGTGCTGTCGTGCAGCCGCTCCAATTCGGCTACAGCCTTGTTCGTCATGCTCCGGCACAGCTGGCCAACGTGCAGGGCGAAGCGCTCGGTATAGCGTGGATTCTTCGCCAGCCAGTCCAGCCGCTCTACGTGCACGCCGCCACATCCCGAACAATTGACGCGCCAGCGCTCAAACTCCACGTACAGCACCCAACCGGCCACCCGCAGGTCGCGGGCACGGCAAACACGCTGGTCGTAGCGGCTACGGCTACGCTGGCCACAGCGCGAACACACCGCCGTTTTTTTCGGCGTCGCAAGGTCACGATCCGGGCCTTCGGATCGCCGAATACGCCCCTGAGCGTCGCCCCCGCCACGAAGCCCGGGAAGGAGAACAACTCTCGCAGGCTACGCCCTGTCTTCATCAGCAATCCCCGCTCACCAGATCAGGACAGGAATCGACCGCATGCCCACCCCGTCAAGATGGCTTGATTCCCAGGCTCCTGGCAACTCCCCGGACTCGAACCCACCCACACGATTCCGCGATGAGCCCTTTTTTTAGGAACGCGTTCTCCTCTTCCAGTCGGGCCAGCTCCCGTTTCAGCCGCGTCACCTCCGACTGCTGGAGCTGCCGCGCCTCGGCATCCTGGCCTTGATGGTGGGCCTTGGCC
>NZ_JARRQY010000110.1:0-3336 GCF_037381185.1 Acidihalobacter sp. | reverse complement strand
CGTTCAGCGCGTGAGCGGCAACGCCAGGCCCAAGCTGATGAACAGCCCGCGGCGGAACAGATGGTGACCGCGCCTTGCGCTATGCGCCGCGGCACCTTCCAGGCGCAGTGGCGGCGCGCGCCACAGCTGAATGCCGAGCCAGACGAGGTAGAGACCGCCGAGCAGCTTGAGCGCGGTGAGGGCGTGGGCCGAGGTCTGCAGCAGCGTGCCAATGCCCAGCGTGGACAGCGCAATCAGGGCGACGAAGCCGAGCGTGCCGCCGCCGATGGTGAACAGCGTTTTGCGGTGGCCGTCGAGGGCGCCATGAGTGAGCGCGAGCAGGCTGTTCGGGCCGGGCGTCAGCGACAGGCCGATGACCGCGAGGAGATAGATCAGCCATGTATGGATTGCCATGGTCGCAAGCTCTCACACGCGCCGCGTCCGCACAAGCATCAGATCGTGCGGTCGTAGTCGATGGTCAGCGGCGCGTGGTCGGAAAAGCGTTCGTCGCGGTAGATGTGCGTGGCCTGGACTTTATCGGCCAGCGTCGGGCTGACGACGTGATAGTCGAGGCGCCATCCGACGTTCTTGGCCCAGGCCTGGCCGCGGTTCGACCACCAGGTGTACTGCTCGGGTGGTTGTTCCAACTGGCGGAAGGCGTCGACGTAGCCCAACTCGCCGAACACGCGGTCCAGCCAGGCGCGTTCCTCAGGCAGACAGCCGGAATTCTTCTGGTTGCCGCGCCAGTTCTTGATGTCGGCCTCGGTGTGGACGATGTTCCAGTCGGCGCAGACGACGTACTCGCGACCGTTGCCGCGCAGTTCGTCGAGTTGGGCGTACAGGCAGTCCATCAGGCGGTACTTGATCTGCTGGCGTTCGTCGCCTGAGGAGCCGGACGGCATGTATAGCGAGATCACGCTGAGGTCGCCGTACTGCGCCTCCAGCCAGCGGCCCTCGGTCTCGAACTCGGGGCAGTTCGGGCAGCCGAGTACGGCTTCCACCGCATCCGGCTTGTGGCGCGAGTAGATCGCCACGCCGCTGTAGCCCTTCTTCTCGGCGTCGGAGTAGTAGCAGTCCCAGCCCTCGGGCCAGAACATGGGGTCGGTGAGCTGCTCCGCCTGCGCCTTGGTCTCCTGGATGCAGACCACGTCGGCCTGCTGCTCGTGCAGCCAGTCGAAGAAGCCCTTGCGGGCGGCGGAACGAATGCCGTTGGCGTTGAAGGTGATGATGCGCATGCGCGGCTCCGCTGAGAAAACGGTGAAGTCTACCAGTCTGTGATCAAGCGTAGGCAGGTGCCTGGCGCAAGCACTTTCAGCCTTTAGGGGGCGTTGCCGTTTCGCTCGCCCTCGAGGATTTGTCCCAGTCCTCCGCATCGGGCGAGGTCAGCGCCAGCAGTACGAAGCCCGGTCCCGGTTTGATCTGCGTGTCGGCGGTGAACACCCGTAGGTCGCCGCGTGGCGTGATCGTGAACAGCGGGATGCTGCGTTTGCCCTGCGCTTCGCGCCAGGCGGCGAAATCGAACTGTTCGCTCAGTGTGGTGGCGCGGATTTCGGCGCCCTGCTTGAGCAGGCTGGAAAACTTCCGATAGGACACGCCCTTGCCGAACAGCGGGCGTCCGCGGAATTCGGCCGAGGCGCCGTGCTTGACTTCGCGTTCGTCGTCCTCGACGGCGACGGACAGGGTGAAGATACCCCGGTCGCCGAATTCGCGGCGATAGTAGCGGGCGGCGAGTACGTTGAGTTCGGTCTGCGGGGCGAGACCCAACAAATGGCCGATGCCGACCAGATCGAGATGCCGGTCGGCGTGTTCGGAAACCGGATTGCCATGGTAGGTGCTCAGGCCACCCATGCGCGCAGCGCTGACGTGTTCCCAGTAGCTGTCCGCCAGGATCACCGGGAAACCGCGTTTGAACAGCGCGCCGCCCACGGCCCTGGCCACGGGATTGGCGCCAACGATGAGTACGCCGCGAGGTTCGGGTTCGGCGACGCCGAGCAGATGGGCCAGTGGCCGCGCGCTCAGGCTTTGCAGGATCACCGTGCCGATGATGACCAGGAAGGTCAGGGGGACGAGCAGGTGCGCCTCGGGATAGCCGAGTTCCTCCAGGCGCAAGGCGAACAGGGCCGAGATGGCGGCAGCGACGATACCTCGGGGGCCGATCCAGGCGAGGAGAACGCGCTCACGCCAGTTGAGGGTCGAACCGAGGGTCGACAGCGCCACCTTCAGGGGCCTGGCCACGAACTGGATAACCGCTAGTACGCCCAGCGCCCCCCAGCCCATCAGGACCATATCGCCGAGTTGCAGCCGGGCGGCGAGGATGATGAACAGGCCGGAGATGAAGAACACGCTGAGGCTTTCCTTGAAGTCGAGGATGGCCTCGACCGGCACGCGCTTCATATTGGTGAGCCACATACCCATTACCGTCACCGCAAGCAGGCCGGATTCTGCTTCCACGGCGTTGGCCCCCGCGAATACTGCGAATACCAGAGCCAGGGTGGTCACGTTGTGCAGGTATTCGGGGATAAGGTAGTTGCGCAGCAGCAGCCCGAGCAGGTGGCCGGCAGCGGCGCCGAACAGCGTGCCGGTAACGACGATCAGGCCGAACACCAGTGCGACGTGCCCGAACGCCGCGCCGGTATGGCTGGAGACGATGGACTCGAACACCAGCACGGCGAGCAGGGCGCCGAGCGGGTCGATGACGATGCCCTCCCAGCGCAGCGCCTTGGCGACGGCGGCGGTGGGCCGCACGGTGCGTAGCAGGGGCACGATCACGGTCGGTCCGGTCACCGTCATCAGGGCGCCGAACAGCGCAGCCAGCTGCCAGCCGAGGCCGAACAGCCAGTGTGCCGCCAGTGCCGTGACGGTGCCGCTGATGAGCAGGCCGAAACTGACCAGATTGCGCACTACGCGCTGCAGACCGCGGATTTCCTCCAGTTTGAGGGTCAGGCTGCCCTCGAACAGCACTACCGCCACCGCCAGCGACACGAGCGGAAACAGGAGGTCTCCGAACAGACGGTCCGGATGCAGCCAACCGATGACCGGGCCGACGAGGATGCCGCCCAGCAGCAGGAACAGGATCGCCGGCAGCTTTACCCGCCAGGCGAGCCACTGACAGGCGATGCCGAGCAAACCGATGGAGGCCAGGGCGATCAGGGCGGATTCGTTCATCTGGGATTGGTCCTGATGCGGTGGAGGCGGGATCAGTTTGCCAGATGACGCTGTATTTCTCCTGCGTGTTTAGGGACACGCTGAACTATTGCTGATTCAGCCGGCGAGGTGTTTGGCCCCTCGCGTATCCGTCCACGGTGGCGCGAACCACGACTTTAGCGTCGTTGACGCCGGCCTATTAGCGTGATTTCG
>NZ_JARRQY010000109.1:0-3418 GCF_037381185.1 Acidihalobacter sp. | reverse complement strand
GAGGCCAGTCGCGTACCACGCGGCGTGGCGGCCGGCAACGCGACGCGGCGGGTGGTCCGGGCCCGGCAGTTTGCGCCGGAAAACCGGCAGAATTTGCCGGGTCTGGCGGGCTCCCGGCGCCATGCGGCGGACGGCCGGCTGTGGACAAGTGCAAGCGGGACAGGGGTTTTTCGCTTTCCCCGGGCCTTGGCGCGGGTCTTGCGTCTCGTTTGGCACGGGGCGAAGCCCGTCGTGCCAAACGATCGGGAAGATGTTTGGTACGGGGTGAGGTCCGCCGGGCGACTGGCGATGCCCAAGGAGCGTTGTGGTCATGTTTCCGTGGATTGGTGCGGCCAGCAGTGCGCTGTCGCTTCTAAATACGGTCCTGAAGTCGGGCACGGCGTCCGGCGCGGCCAAGACCGGCGACAACCTGTTCTCGTCGCTCGGGCAGGCGCTGACCGGCAACAGCAGCGAACCGGCAAAGGCGGTCGCCGGCTCGGGCCAGGGCACGCCGGCGCTGTCGAGCGGGACGCTTGCCGCGCTGATCGCCGCGCAGGGGCAGGGCGGTCCCGATGGCAAGAGCGCGTTCGCGCGGCTCGACGCCGACGGCGACGGCAGCATCAGCAAGGGCGAATTCGAGACGGCGGCGAAGAAGGCAGGTGTCGATACCTCCAGCGCCGACGCGTTGTTCGGCAAGCTCGACACCGACGGCGATGGCGATATCAGCAAGGGCGAACTGGCGACGGCGATGCATCGCGGCCATGGCCACCGGCTTGCCGGCGGCTCTTCGGCCACCGCGCCGGCGGGCGGCGCCAGCCAGGCCAATCTGTTCGACAAGCTGATCAAGATGCAGGCGCAGATCGCGGGCGGTTCGTCGTCGAGCGCCGCCGCGTCGACCACCGCTTAAGCCCTCAATCCGCAGGCTCGATCTGCACCCGCTGCGCCAGCGGCTTGAGCAGGTGCGGCAAGAGGTAGATCGGGAACTGCGCGAGCGCGAAATAAAGCCTCGCCACCTCGGGCACGCCGAAGCCGGTGGCGGTCAGCATCAGGCCCATGTTGCGGCTGGCGGCGATCAACCCGATGGCGAAGGCGCGAGCACGGCCGGCCGGGCGGAACACGAAGGCGGTCACCGCGATCTGCCCGAGCGCCAGCACGAAGCCAAGCACGAGCAGACCCAAGACCAGCAGCGGGCTTGACCGGATGTGTCCGGCGACGCCGTCCATGGCCGCGATGGCGAACAGCGCCATGGCGAGCACGCTCAGGCCGTCGATGCGCTCGCGCTGGGCCTCGATGAAGGCGCTGCCGGCGAGCCGGCGGACGATCATGGCGGTCAGCGCGCTGCCGGCGATGATGGCGAACAGCTTGAGGCCGAGCAGGGCGGAGACCGCCGGCGACGAGATCAGGCCCGGCGCCGACAGTTGCAGCACCAGCATAAAGAACAGTCCCGGCATGTGGTGGCCGACGCCGAGCGCCAGCGCCAGCGTGCACATCACGGCCGGCACCACCAGCATGCACCAGACGACCGCCGCCGCGATCAGGCCGGGCCGCGTCCAGTGCCGGCGCATCTCCGCGGGATCGACCCGCAGGAAGGCCAGAATGAGCATGAAGACGATGGCCGGGCCGAGATAGGGCTTGAAGACGCTGGTAAGCCCCGGCAGGTCGAGACCGACGAAGATCGAGCCGGCGAGGATCAGCGTGCCGTGGCTGCCGACGCGCGACAACGCGGCGGCGAGCGGCGCCAGCAATTTCGTCAGCATTTCGCTCCCGGCAGCGGCGTATGACTCCGAAGGCGGATGTCAAGTCTGGCGATGGCTGATGGTGTTGGAAGAAAGAAGTGACTAAACAACGGTTTGAGCGAATGTCGGGTTCGCTCTTCATGCCGCCGAAAATCTTGCGTAAGCATGGCGTAAGCATCTCGCGAACGGTATGCACCCGTAGCTCAGCTGGATAGAGCGTCGCCCTCCGAAGGCGAAGGCCACAGGTTCGAATCCTGTCGGGTGCGCCATTCCCCCCAATTTTATTCCAGCCGGGCTATCAATCTTTCAATAACTTGTCCGAGTTCTGGCATCCTGTCCGCAGACTTCTTCTGCCCATGGCAGACTAGGCAAGAAACCATAAGCGCCGCAACGATCATCCAATCATTCGCAGCGTCAATCATGCCGAGGCAACTGGACCGTTAACGTTTACAGCAGATCGCTTGACGGGCCGAATTACGTAGCGCGCGGTGCCTTTCTAAACGGAATCAATCGACCCACATTTTCATCCCGAGCACCGCTCTAGTGTGGTGTCTCAAAAATAAATAGAACTATTCAGAGATGTAGCTGTCGAAGTGTTTTCCTGTATTGGAGACTATGGCGATGGCCGGCCCCGGACGTCCCGTTACGAAGCTGCCGATCACAGATGCCGAGCGCGCCGAGCTGCAAGCGCGCTTGCGCATTCGCAAAGCACCGGAAGACGAGAAGCTGCGCATCCGTATCGTACTGGGCTGCGCCGACGGCCAATCGGGCACGGTCATCGCCGAGCGCCTGCACACGACGATCCAGACCGTGTCCAAATGGCGACGCCGCTATACGGCGTACCGGATGGCCGGTTTGACCGATGCCCCGCGGACGGGACGCCCGCGCACGGTGAATGATGAAAAAGTCCAGACGATCGTGAACAAGGTGCGTCAGAGCACACCGGTCGACGCCACGCACTGGAGCGTGCGCACGATGGGCCGCGCCACCGGCGTATCGCCGGCGACGGTGCAGCGCATCTGGCATGCCTTCGGCCTGAAGCCGCACTTGCAGGAGACGTTCAAGCTGTCCACCGACCCGTACTTCGTGGACAAGGTGCGTGACGTGGTGGGGCTCTACCTGGCCCCGCCGGATCGCGCCCTGGTGCTGTGCGTGGACGAGAAGAGCCAGATCCAGGCCCTCAACCGCACGCAACCGGGGCTGCCGTTGACCTTCGGTCAGCCGGCGACACGCACGCACGACTACCAGCGCCATGGCACCACCTCCCTGTTCGCCGCACTGGACATCGCCACGGGCAAGGTGATCGGCCAGCTCAAGCGCCGGCACCGCAGCGTGGAGTTCCTGCAGTTCCTCAAGACGATCGATGCCACGGTGCCGAAGGACCAAGAGGTTCACCTGATCATGGACAACTACGGCACGCACAAGACGGAAAAAGTGCGCGCGTGGTTTGCGCAGCATCCGCGCTATCACGTGCACTTCACGCCCACCTCCGCGTCCTGGCTCAACCTGGTCGAGCGATTCTTCGGGCAGATCAGCGAGAAGTGGATCAAGCGTGGCACACACACTAGCGTGGCCGACCTCGAACAATCCATCCGCCACTACATCGACACGCACAACGCCGACCCGAAACCGTTCGTCTGGCACAAGAGCGCCGACACCATCCTGGCGTCCGTTGCCCGTGCTGCGACTCATCTTACTTAATA
>NZ_JARRQY010000108.1:0-3730 GCF_037381185.1 Acidihalobacter sp. | reverse complement strand
TAGGGCGAACCGCCCTTCTTCGTGCGCACCAGCTCGGGAACGCTGTGCGGTACGCCGAGGATGATCATGCCGTGCTGCAGGAACGGCAGCAGCGTAGTGATCAAGGTCATTTCGTGACCGGAATGCATGCCGCCGGAGCTGGTGAAGGCCGCACCAACCTTGCCGATCAGCGCGCCTTCGCGCCACAACGGCGCGACCTCGTCGATAAACGCCCGCAGCGGCGTGGACATCAGGCCGTAACGCGTGGGCGAGCCGAATACGATGCCGTCGGCCCAGCGCAGGTCGTCGATGTCGGCCTGCGGCATGGCCTCGAGCCTGGCGCGGGCGCTGACGTAGGAGTCGCGCCCGATGTCCACGCTGTACTCCGGTTCACCGAGAGCGGCGCGACGCAGGCGCACCTGCGCCCCCTCGCCCGCTGCGCCGGCGGCGACCGCCTCGGCCAACGCCAGGGTGCTGCCGTAGCGGCTGTCGACCACCACGGCGACGCGCGAGGCGCTCACGAAACCGCCCGCACCGGACCGGAGGGCAGTCCGGCCAGCACCGCAAGATCCTCCTCGTCCAGCGAGTCCGGCGTACCGTTGCGGATCAGGCGGCCGAAAGCCTCGTCGGGGATCATGGTGGTCAGGGTGTAAAGACGGGTCGGGCCGGTGTTCTCGACCACGTGAGTCACTCCCGGCGGCACCACCAGGCAGCCACCGGGGCGCAACGCCAGGCGTCGATCGCCGCAGATCGCCACGCCCTCGCCGGCGAGCACGAAGAACTGCTCGAAGGCTTCGCGGTGTGCGTTGGGCGGCGTGCGGCCACCGACGTCGAATATCTCGACGCAGGTTATGAAGGGCACGCCGTCGCCGATTTCGTCGTAGACGATGACCAGCCGGTTGCTATCGTCGGGGCTGATACGGAAGGCCTGATAATCGGCAGGCGCCTTGAGCATGGGTGCGGTGGCAAAACTCATCCCAGTGTCTCCATTTGTTTTCGTTAGCTTTTCGACGCCGCCGGCGCCAAGGTGGACAGTTCCGTGTGCACGCGTTGCAGGAAGCGCTCGCGCTGCTGCGGCGTGCTGTCGTCCATCCGGTGCAGCGCCAGCCAGCGCTTGCGCGCGTTCGGCGCGCACAGGGCGCCGATGCCGCGCATCAGCGTGCGCCGGCCGGGATCTCCGACGTAGCGCGTCCACAGCCACGACGCGCCGTAGGTGGACACCCCGGCGAACACGCGCACATGGCGCAGGCCGGGCTGAATGCCGGCACCCTCGCCGCCCATGTGGAAAGCCAGTCCCGGCCGGTAGACTCGGTCCAGATAGCCCTTGAGCATGGCCGGCAGCCCGTACCACCAGGTCGGGTAGACGAACACCAGCCCCTCGGTCCGCTGCACGCGGCGCACCCAGCCATCGAGCTCGGCCGGCTGGGCCGCGGGTTCGTGATAGCCGCGGCGCTCGTCGGCCGATATCACCGCCTGGAAGCCCTCGGCGTAAAGGTCCAGATCGTCGACCTCGTGCCCGGCGCCGCGCAGGGCTTCCAGCGCGGCACGGTGCACCGCGCTGCCGAAGCTCTCCTCGCAGGGATGTGAATACACCAGATGAATGCGCATGCGACCCGCCTCAGCCCCGCATGACCGAACCGGCCGCCGCATGGCAGCGCTCAACAACCATCGTGCCCCCCCTTCCCTGACGATACGTTCGATACGCGCATGCGGAGCAAGATGCATTCCACGCCGCGCGCTGCGCATGGCCGCGGACGGTGGCTCCGTAGGGCGCACCGAATCGGTGCATCCGCCTGCCTACGCGCTCACTCCGCGTACGGCCGCACGGCTTCGATCCAGTCCGGCGAGCGGGTCACGAAACCGAAGCACTGCTTGACGTTGTACAGCGTCGCCAACCGGCAGTAGTCGGGCGAAGTGGTGGTGGCACAATCCTCCAGCAGAATGCAGTCGTAGCCCAGGCAGTTCGCGTCCTGCAGCGTGGCCATCACGCACTGGTCCAGGTTGACCCCGGCGAACAGCACGCTGCTGACGCCGAGGTTGCGCAGGATGCTGTCCAGCGGCGTGTCCCAGAATCCGCTCATGCGGTACTTGTCCACGCGTACGTCGCCTGGTTCCTGCACCAGTTCGTCGACCACCGCAGCGGCCCAGCTGTCCTTCTGCAACACCGGCGCTCCGTTGCCGGGCAACGCATCGCCCAAGCCCACGCCCTTGCCGCTGGGTTTGTAGACGTGTTGCACGGAGGGGCTGAGGTTGAGGCGGTCGGGACGGTTGCCCCAGTTCACCCAGATCACCGGCATGCCGGCCGCGCGCAGCGCGGGCAGCAGCGCTTGCAGCGGTTCGATCGGCCCGCGCGCGGGCGTCACGTCGACGCCGATGTGGTCCAGCCAGCCGCCCGGCGCGCAGAAGTCGTTCTGCATGTCGATCACGACCACCGCGGTGCGGTTCAGATCCACCGTGATGTGCTGCGGCTCGGCAGTCACGCGTACCGGCCGCGGCTCGGCCGGTACGCGTGACAGATCCGCCTCGTGTTCGTCCACCCACCAGCGATTGCCCGGGTGGCCCAGGGGGCGCAGGCCTTGTTTCATCGTCAACCTCGGTCATGTCGGATAATGACCGATTGCGGTGCAAGTGACGTGCCGACGACCGGTATGAAGCCTGCGGCCGCAACGGTTCAGCGGCAGAATGCCGTTTTCGGGCAGGCGTTCCTTCGACTTAACTGTCGCCCAGCAATCCGCTCAGCGAGCTGGCCCAGTCGAGTGCTTCGATGCTGGCTTCCCGTAGTGCGTCCATGGGCAGCGACGACGCCGTGATGTCCGACCAGAGATTTTGCTCATAGCCGAGCGCGACTTTCAGAATGGCTCCCAGTGCTCCGCTATGCATCAGGATCGCGTCTCTGAGCGATTGCGCGAGCGGTAGCGGCTTGAGCAGGACTTCCAGCGGCTGATCGAGCAGCAAGTCCAGCGATGAGAACAGGCCGACGACGAATCCGTCGCCCCCGCGGAGCCCGGCGCGCTCCGCCAGGAGTTCGCACATTTTGGCGCGCGCCAATACGATGCGGAGAACCTCGGACGGACGGTTCTCGATTTGGCCGAGGGCGATCAGGGAAGCCCAGGTAGCCAGTTTGTTGCGGCCCAGCATGACGATGGCGTCATGCAGCGATTCGATATTTCGCGGCGGGCTGAAAAAAGCCGAATTGATAAGTCTGATCAGCTTGTAGCTGAGAGTCGGATCGCTGCCGAGCGCGACCTCGATCTCGCCGGTTTCGCTGTGCGGATCGTAGAGTTTTGCGAGCAGGGTGAGCACGGTCTGCTTGCTCGGAGCCAGATTCTTGGTTCGCAGCAAGCGCGGGCGGCTCAGGAAGACGATGGCTCATTATCCCGGACTCACGACCGGCACAGACGCCTCAGGCGAATAAATCAGCGCTTCCCTAGCAGGTGGATAGGCGAAGAAACGAGCAGTGCGCAACACAGCAGATCGCCCGCGTCACCATTTAATCATTAAGCTTGTCCTTGGAGCGCGGCGCGAGCAACCCAGCTTCTCCCGGAGCGGCGAACACGCGCGGGGCGCTTCCCCTCACAGAATGCAGTTGCCTCGGCGCCGCGCGAATGCGTCACCGAGGCAACGCTGGTTCACTCAACTACACCTTGAACTGCCCGACCAGGCCCTGCAGCTGCGCCGCCAGGCGCGCCAGCTCCTCGCTCGCCGCCGCCGTCTGCTGCGACGCACCCGCCGTCTGCTGCGTCGAGGCGCT
>NZ_JARRQY010000107.1:0-3791 GCF_037381185.1 Acidihalobacter sp. | reverse complement strand
TCCTCATCCATGTCAATGGCCGCATCGTGCCCAAGGCCGAGGCCGTGGTCAGCGTCTATGACAGCGGTTTCATGCTCGGCGACGGCGTGTGGGAAGGGCTGCGCCTGTACAACGGCCGCTGGGCGTTTCTGGACGACCACCTGGACCGGCTGTTCGAGGCGGCCAAGGCGATCGATCTCGATATCGGCATGGGACGTGCGGATGTAACAGCCGCGCTGGAGGAGTTGCGCGCCGCCAACGACATGGAAACCGACGCCCACGCCCGGCTGATGGTGACGCGAGGGGTCAAGAGCAGGCCGTTCCAGCATCCCTCGCTGTCCCGCTCGGGGCCCAGCGTGGTGATCATCATGGAGCATTCGAAGCCGAACATTCCGCGGCCCGTGCGGCTGGCTACCGTGCCGCACCTGCGGGGCCTGCCGATGACGCAGGATCCGAAGTTGAATTCGCACTCCAAGCTGAACTGCATCCTGGCCTGCATCGCCGCCGAGAAGGCGGGGGCGGACGAGGCGCTGATGCTGGACGTGCACGGCTTCGTCAACACCACCAACGCCTGCAACTTCTTCATCGTGCGCAAGGGCGAGGTGTGGACCTCGACCGGTGACTACTGCATGAACGGCATCACACGAGGCAAGGTCATCGAGCTTTGCCGTGCTAATGGCATTCCGGTTCACGAACGGAATTTCTCCCTGGTCGACACCTACGGCGCCGACGAAGCCTTTCTGACAGGCACCTTCGGTGCTCAGACGCCGGTCGGCGAGATCGATGGTCGGGTGATCGGCAGCGGGCAGATGGGGCCGATGACAGAACGGCTACGGGCACTGTACAAGAAACTCATCGCACAGGAGTGCGCCTGATGCGTATCGCGATGTGGTCGGGACCGCGGAACCTGTCGACCGCGATGATGTACGCTTTCGCTGCGCGTGGCGACTGCGCCGTATGGGATGAACCCTTCTACGCGGCCTATCTGCAGGCTACCGGTATTGATCATCCCATGCGCGAAGAAATCATCGCGACGGGAGAAACCGACCCGGGTCGGGTGGCGGCGGCCTGCGCCGGCGAGATCCCGCAGGGCAAGAGCCTCTGCTATCAGAAGCACATGACGCTGCATATGATTTCGGGCTTCCCTCGGGATTTCATGCATGCCTGCGAGAACGTCTTCCTGATCCGTCATCCGGCACGGGTGGTGGCGAGTTACGCCAAAAAGCGTGAAGGGCCGACGCTGAATGACATCGGCTTCGTGCAACAGGCAGAGCTGTTCGACGAGGTGGCCGACTGGTTGGGACGTACGCCGTTGGTCATCGACAGCGCCGATATCCGCGCCAAGCCGAGGGAGGCGCTGGAAAAGCTGTGCAGCGCCCTGGGTATCGCGTTCACCGAGAAAATGCTGCACTGGCCGGTCGGCGGGCATCCGGACGACGGTGTGTGGGCTGCGCATTGGTATGCGGCGGTTCATCGCTCTAGCGGTTTCGCCGACCCGGAAGGCACCCTGCCGGAGCTTTCGGATGAATACGCGAGACTGACGGAGGCGGCGCTGCCGTACTACGAGAAATTGCGTGCCTATTGTCTGTGATAGACCATTTGCCTTTGCGAATCGAAGCTTTGAGCCCCGGAACGTTGTGTCGGGTCGCTAGGCGGTTTTGAATGAGTCTGTGATTGCAACGTCACTTAGCTGGACCTCGGCATGCCAAGTTCTCATATCTCCGGGTGCAGGGCGAAGACGGTGAGGAGGCTCTGGTCGGTTCTGTAGAGCGACGGCTTGCGGCAGTTGCAGTAGGGGGCGTTTTCGCAACGTGCTTTGCTTCATTCCATGTTATCGAACGCTCTGGCAAAAATACCTGATATAATTATTTTTCACCGATATTATTGTGTTGCGGCATGTTATGAATAACCCAGTTGAAACCTCTGTTGGGGAAACCGCATACGGACGCATCCGAAACGACATACTGTTCGGTGTCCTCGAGCCTGAGCGAAAGTTGAAACTGGAAGGCTTGCGCGCGGCATACAGTGTCAGTGTTAGCACTCTGCGGGAAACGCTGAATCGATTGGTCGCGGATGGCTTCGTCATTGCCGAAGGCCAGAAGGGATTCCGTGTTGCGCCGGTTTCCATGGAGGGCTTGCGCGAGGCGGCGGAACTGCGGGAACTACTCGAGTCCTATGGCTTGAGGCGTTCGATCGAAAATGGAGATATCGATTGGGAGGGACGGGTTGTCGCGGCCCAGTACAAACTCGCATCGATGGAAGCCCGAATGATCGAAGGCAAGGACGTCGATATCCAGCAATGGAAGAACTTCGACCGTGAATTCCATACCGCGCTGATTTCCGCATGCGGTTCTGCTGCTTTGGAGCGCGCCTACAACGCGGCCTACGATCATTTCCTGCGTTTTCAGGTGGTCAAACACAATTTTCGAGGCGAGCAGGCGGCGAAGGAGCATGAGCAGTTGATGCGTTTCGCGCTGAACCGAGACGCTGAAGGCGCTGTCCGTGCGGTTGCGGAGCATATCCGTCGGGGTGTCGAGCACGCCACGCAAACCGGCATATAGCAAGCCGCGAATTTTTCTCCAGCGCATTCCGGCCGCTGGAATTTCTGTATCGATCAGCACGTTCCACACTCGCGGCCTGTCGCAGAAGCATGCCCGTCGGAGTCTCCCCGTGTCCCCAAGTATGCGAACAACGTCGCTTGCGGCTTCGAACGCATGCGACGGTACGTCGAAGCGTTATTCAAAAATATGTGTGATAATTTGAAATGTCATATAAAAATAATAAAAAGTTTGTAATGGGAAATTAACCGTCTATTATCGGGTTATCCTATGCTTCAGGCCGAGTCTGGAGGATACGGGCAAGGATGCGAACCGACATCGACTTAATAATTTGAGCGTCAGCAGGGGAGTGGATCATGCGCAAGACAACTGTTAAGAGCATGCTGGTTACGGCGACTGCCGCCGTCAGCCTCGCGGCGGCAGCGGCGGCAGCGGCGGCATCGGCTGAAAACTTGACTATCACCTTTGCCCATGTGGATCCCCCGCAATGGCAAACGTCCAAGAAAGGCGCGGCTGCGCTGGTTTTCCAGAAGTTGGTCGAAGCGCAGTCGGGCGGGAAAATCAAGGTCAAACTGTATCCATCGGGCCAACTGGGCGGCGAGACTCAGCTTGTGCAGTCGGTACAGGACGGATCGCTGACCATGACCATGGTTTCCGGCGCATTTACCCGAGTCTGCCCCGCGGCCTCAGCGCTGCAGATTCCCTACATGTTCCCGTCCGCGCCCATTGCCTGGAGGGTATTGGATGGCCCCTATGGCCGCAAATTGGCTGCACATTGCCTTGCGAAGACCGGTTTGCGCGTGCTGGCCTACGGGGAAACCGGTTTCCGTGATTTCACCAATAACAAGCATCCGATCAAGAGCCCCAAGGATATGCGGGGCCTGAAGTTTCGGGTGCAGAACGTTCCGCTCTACGCGCAGTTGGTGAAGGATCTTGGCGGAATTCCGACACCGATTTCCTGGCCCGAGACGCCGAATGCATTGGCCACGGGCGTCGTGGACGGAGAGGAAAACCCGGTTTCGGTTATCAACTCCAATAACAGGCCGTTGAAAATTTCCCCGATTTAGCGGCTATCGTGTTGATCAGGGTCCATTGGCGACGTGCCCCTTCGAATCTGGGGCCTGATTTTTCCGAGAACAGCCCAAATCCCGATCTCTGGGCGCACCGATCCCTTGATGTGGGCCTTCAACATGCTGCCAGCCCCAGGTTGCGCATGCGCACCAGATTGTAAGCGGCTGCACTGAGCACGAACTG
>NZ_JARRQY010000106.1:0-4415 GCF_037381185.1 Acidihalobacter sp. | reverse complement strand
CTGCAGCAGCCAGCCGATACGGGGCTTGAGTTCCTTGGGCAGAACCAGGCGCAGCCACGCCTCATGAGTCTGCGGGGTCAGAGGCCGGCCCGCCGCCGATTCCCCCCAATTGCGCTGCGATGCGCTGACGTTGACCAGTGCATCGCTCCAGAATGTGCCACCGGAGTTATAGGCAAAATCCACCTCTGCGCCCATGATCATTTCGTTGAGCCCGGCGACCTCATGTTGAAGAGTCGGATATTTCTCGCTCTGGCTGGCATTACCCCAAATGCATCGGGCAGCCCAGACTTCCGGCGGCTTATCCTTGACCAGTAGAATGACGTAAGCCATCAACATGCCGAGGCCGACAAAAATCAAGCCGATGCCGGTCCATGCGGAGGCACTAAGAGCAGAGATTCCGGCAACTTCAAAGCCAGCGGCGACGCTCGTTGCTGAGAATAAGGCAACTGAGGCAGTCAAGAGAAAGAAGGACTGAATAATCTCAACCGTTGCCGCTGCATCATCACCATGCCGGTTCGAGCTATACGCATTCACCGCCGCCTGAACCGCCCCCACAAACGTCGCAAACGCCGCCGCATACCCCGCGGTCATTTTCAGCCCCTGTTCGGGCGCCGCGCAGGATGCGCATGCTGTCGCGGGTGAGCTGTTGGGCGGTCTGTTCGGTGAGCTTGAGGGTGAACGGGGCTTCGTTGGCGGCGGTGACCTCGGCGGTGGTGAGGGTGTATTTGCCGGCCACCTTGCCGACCTTGAGTTCGAGCCTGCCCTGGCTCCAGCAGTAGACGTCGACCAGCGTGTCGGCGGCCTTGGCGCTACCGGCCATGTCCAGGGCGATCGCGCCCGAGAGCACCAGGCTCTTGACCTTGCGCTGACCGACCTCGGCGCTCTTGGCGAGCACGTTCTCGGTGGCGCCGGCCATGGAACGCCACAGCCGGGCGGCTACGCTCAGTGGCACGCGCAGCACGTAGAGCTTGAGCCCTGGCTCGCTCTTGCCCATGAGACTCAGCCCGAGCCGCTTGAGGCGTTCGCGCAGGCCCTCGCCGAGCGTGCCGGCCTTGTCGAGGGCGGCGGCCACCGAGGTGGCGATCATGAGCAGGGATTGTGCGAGCCCGTCGGCGTTTTGCGCCGAGCCGGCGGATCGGCCTTGCGCATGGGCTTCGCGCACCACGTCGAGCAGGCCTTTGAGTTCGTCGAAGGTCGTGGCCTTCTGGCTGAGCTGGGTAAACCAACCGAAGAAGGCCGTCTGGTTGCCCAGCAGGGCGCGCACCAGCAGGTTGTGCTTGAGGCTGGGGTCCTGCGCGAGAAAGCCGCTCCACCAGTCGAGCGCCTTGTCGGTCATCGGACCGCCCATCAGGCAGTTGTTGACGCAACTGGCGTAGGGCAGACCGTCCACCAGGGCGGTGTCGTCGAAATCGACGCTGTACAAGTGTCTGAACAGATCGCTTTCCAGCCAGGCCTTGTGGTCGAGTTCCAATCGGGCGAGGCGCTGCTTGTCGTCCCGTACCTTGTTCTCATAGGTCTGCAGGAACTTGGTCCAGTCCATGCCGCGGGCCTTGGCGGTGAGCTTGTCGCGGATGTCCTGCTTGAGCTTGGCCGCGTCGCGCTCGATGCGTTCGGCGGAGGGAATGTCGATGGTGCCGCGACTGGGATCGGCATAGGTCACGGACATGCCCTCGGGGCAGGCTCCCGCTGGTGTGTGGCGCTGGTCGGGGGCGAATCGTGCGTCCTTGGGCAGTTGGTGGGCGCTCATCATGGCGTCGAACTCGTGCCGGGTGACCGCCTTGCCCTGCAGGTGCGCGTAAGGGGCTTCGCGCTTTTTGTGGTCGCTGGCCTGGTTGTCCACCAGCGCGAGCAATCCCTTGATGCTCAGCGCCGATTGCAGGCGCCAGTAGCCATTTTGTTCGCCCTGATTGTCCCGGAAGTCCGCGATCCACTCGGCAGCGCTGTTGCATAGCGTGATGCGCCGCTGCGCCGCGGTGGTGGTGACGCCTTCGGCATCGGCAAGACCGACGATCATGGCGTTGGCGATGGTGAGTGCGCCGGAGCTGCCGATGGCGGCTTCGGCCTGTGCGTAGACATCCGCGGCGTCTTCGGGGCGCAGGGTCGTGTCGAGCAGGTCGCGCAGAAAGGGAAAGTTCTCCCGCAGCGGGCGCCCCAGATGCTCGGCATCGGCGGCCAGGTGGCGCAGCGGCCAGGGGTTGCCCTTGAGCACCTTGGGGTCGCGCTGCGGCACGAAGTCGATCACTGCCTTGCTCAGATTGTCGGGGGTGAGCGCAAGCGAACGCCGACAGGTGCCGGCGGCGGCCTCTATGCAGGTCATGTACTTGTCGCGCATCGCCGCATCGGCGGCGTAGGCCTCGCGTACCTTGGCACTCCAGGGATGGCTGCTGAAGGCGACCCATACCTTGCCGGCGTGTTCGGCCTTGGGGATGGTGAACAACAGCGCGGAGGCAAAGCCTGCAACCCGGCTGCAGGAAAACGGTGCCTCCGCGGCCGTCGTGCCGGCTTCGGCGGCGGCGAAACGGGCCGGCGTCAGATACCCGCCCTTGTGCACGCGGTTCAGGCTCCACCCCCCCTGGGCGGCGATCTCGGGGCTGAGCTTGTCGTTCTCGTAGAAGGCCATCACATAGCCTTCGCGCAGGGTGCGCATGACGTAGCCCGAGGCCGCGAGGGCCGGGTCGGCGGTGCCGTCGAGCAGTGGCGCGATAGTGCCGCGCACGCTGTTTGCGTAAGTCGTCTCGGCCAGCGTGGGGATGGTGAGCAGCACGGCGAGCCCTTGCTTGTCGCAGTTGGGGCACTTGCCGGCGGCGCATGGCGAGGCCGAAGAGGCTGCCTTCTGGGCGTTGGCGGAATAACGGTTTCCCTCAGCCATGATACGGATCTCTGTTGGGTTCTGTCGTCGGTCGATCGGCGCGGACAAGGTCGTCGCGCATGGCATCCCAGCCATCGTCGGCAACGCCGGCCAGGGCTTCGGCCAGGGGCTGTTGCCGTTCACGCGCTCTGCGAACCAGCTCGCGCAGGCGCGGGTGTTCGCAAAGGCGGGGATGAATCTGCAGTACATAGGCCCCGATGAGCACGACGTCCGCCTCTGCAGTGAACCCCAGCGAGTGGGCAGCGCGCACGGCCTGCGCCGCATGCGGCAGATACGCTTGCGGCAGGGGATCGGCAAACGCCTGCCAGCCGCGAAGCATGTCCTGCACGGATTCGCACGGGTGAGCATGCCGCCAGTGCGCATCGCTCAGGCGCAGCGGTTTGATGGAGGGTTCCCAGGGGGCGGCGGTGTGTTCCTGCAAAGCACCGCGCCGGTCCAGCGTCCACCAGGAGGCCACCGGGCCGAGCAGAGCGGTGCGTGCGGGCGCATCGAGCACCGGCCACATCCATTCGAAGATGCGACGGTCGGACCAGCGAAAATACTTTCTTCCGTCGCCGCGCAGGATCTGGCTCATACACAGGCTCAGGTAGTCCATCAGCACGGCTGGTTTGGCGGCGCTCGTCAGCCAGCCACCGATTCCGAAGCCCTGGGTTGACTCGGCACTCGAAGGGCGTTGCTCGTCGAGGGCGTGGGCAAGGGTGGCATGTATGATTTCGGTGGCATGAGGGTGAATGGGCACGAGGCGCGGGTAGTGCTCGCGCGGAATGTCCTGGCGGCGCAGATCGAGCACGTGGGCGTCGTACAGCTCGTCGTCCAGTTCCAGCGCCGAGCGCAAGTCCTGCGGTAATGGGTTGAGCAGGACGTAGGCCTGAAGCGAGGCGTCGGCGGCCAAGGCTTCCGCCAACCGGCGTTGCTGCGGGTGGTGTGGATCGAAGGCCATGATGGCTTATACCGCCGCTGCGCCCGAAGCCGCGGCCGCCGAAAGCGACTTCGGACAATCCTTGGCCACCGCACTGCCGAGCCCCGCCGAGTCCCCGCCGCCGCGGGGATCGGACAGCGACTTGCCGCCGGCCTTGAACTGCACCGCGCCGGGGGCGCCGATCTCGATGTTGGTGCCGTCGAGCTTGATGTAGGCGCCGCCGGCGGCGAGCAGGAACGAGCGCTTGGCGCTGGCCTTGACGCTGGCCTGGGTGCTGGCGAGCGTGACGTCGCCCTGGGCCAGGAACTCGGCCTTGTCGTGCTGGGCCTGCAGGGTGGCCTTGCCGCTGGCCGCATGCAGGGCGATGCCGGTCTGGGCGACCGGGCGGGCGCCGCCGGGGTTGCCCTGGGCGTAGAGGGCGATGCCCTCATCGGCCACGAAGCTCAGCTTGCCCTGGGCGGCAAGGTCCAGATCCTGTCCGGCGCTGAGCACGGCATCGGTGCCGGCGACCCAGACGTGGTCCCTGGGGGTGACGGCGGCCAGGCCGTCGTGGCCGTGGGCGATCAGGTCGGGCCGGTTCCAGGCGGGTACGGTGCCTTCGCCGCCGCCGATGCCGCCGCCGGGTTC
>NZ_JARRQY010000105.1:0-3968 GCF_037381185.1 Acidihalobacter sp. | reverse complement strand
GTTGCTGGAGACGTGTGTCTGATGATCGGATCAAAGAGCAAAACACGCCTGCGTCGGCTCGAAATCACGCTAATAGGCCGGCGTCAACGACGCTAAAGTCGTGGTTCGCGCCACCGTGGGCGGATACGCGAGGGGCCAAACGCCTCACCGGCTGAATCAGCAATAGTTCAGCGTGTCCTTAAGTTGCCAACGCGACAGGTGGTAGGGCAGAGGGGTTCAAACTATCAGGGATCGAATGAACGTTGCCGGAATCAGGTGAAGCGGGGTCTGAGCGGGATAGTGCGTATCCGCCAGTATATCTGCGCAACAATCCAAGTTGGATTTTCTAAGTTGTTGGATTTTTTTAATAACACGTTAAATTTCAAGAAGTTGGTTCGGAATCGGAAGCGGAAGCGAAACGCAGGTGTGCTTACACGGAGCTTTATTTTTAAGTGGTTCGGTGCAATCATGTAATTATATAACATTTCACATCGTTTCCGATGGCCCGCTTGTTATGCAGCAAACTGAAACCAATTCTGCAATCCCCGCTTCTGTATCACCGCATACATTGGGCAATCGGTCCGATGTACTGCATCAAATCCTCAGTCCTGGCGTGAACCTCACTTTGTGGCAACGCCCAGTCCAAGCGGCAATAACGCGAGAGCTGTCAGTCCTCCAGGCGTCAGATCTGCCCGATGTGCGTTGCTCCGCGTCTCTGGATTCGTTCGACGATGACGTCAGTATGCTGTTGCAACAGCAAAGTCTTGATCCACGAACCTTCAAAAACTGGCGTGCCGACATATGCCGCTTGGCGGATATTTACTTCAGCGTCAGCGATGATCGCGATGTGACATTGCGTCTGGTGACGACTAAGGAAGACGATTGCCGTCGTTTCCATGTCGACCGCACCCACCTGCGACTGCTGTGCACCTATCGCGGTCCGGGCACTGAATGGCTAGCCGATGCGCAGGTTGATCGCTTGGCGCAAAGCACGGGTGCGCCCAATGACGACATCATCCGCTTCAGCGAGCCGTCGCAGTTCGAGCCATTTTGGGTTGGCGTTATGAAGGGCGATGCCTATCCCGGCAACGCCGGCCGTGGGTTGGTGCATCGCTCACCGCCGATTGCAGGCTCAGGACAGATCCGCGTGCTGTTCTGCCTGGACTGCTGAGCCATGTCCGAAGCCAACGTCGCTCTTGAAGCAATCCCTGTGGTTCCAATCTGGCGGCGGGTTTCCGAACTCGCCGATCTGGTCGAGATCTTCGATCCTGCGGTGCAAGTCTGTAGCTGGCGACGCGAGATCGACCCCGCCATCGAGACCTATCTGTCTCAACTGCATCAGACAGGGGCGTTGCATGTACTAGAAACCCTGTCGCCAGCCGCACAGCCCAGGCTCAATGCTCTCCCAGGCGTAACAGGTCGGGCGTCGCTGATTGAGGATTTGTCGCTGCTGCGCGAGGTCGTTTGCGAACTGCTCGGCTGTGTGGCGGCCGGTCTGCGCCTTGCCCGAGTAGGTCGCGCCATGTGCCCAGGCTGGCACGTCGACCGGGTCGGCATCCGGCTCGTCTGTACCTACCAGGGCTCGGGTACGCAATGGCTTGACGACCAGAACATCGATCGGCGCGATCTCAGCCCTGGCCGGATGAAAGAAAATGCCTTTATTGAGGCCAGCTCGGGGGAGATCGTACTGCTCAAAGGTGCCCTGTGGCAGGACAATAATACGTTCGGCGCCATCCATCGTTCGCCCGGTCTCAGATCTTCCGCATCACTGCGCACGCTGATCACGCTCGACCCACTGTGGCGCGACTGAATGAGCCGGTTCGTAGCTAATACTGATATCGAAAAGGAGCATTGAATGCCTTCTGCACCCGCCATAGACCGCAAATTGCCGGTTACCGTCCTGTCCGGCTTCCTGGGTGCCGGCAAAACCACCCTGCTTAACCATATCCTCAACAATCGCGAAGGGCGGCGTGTCGCGGTTATCGTCAATGATATGTCCGAGGTCAATATCGACGCCGCCTTGGTGGATAAAGAAGTCCAACTAAACCGCGCCGAGGAAAAACTGGTCGAGATGAGCAACGGCTGCATCTGCTGCACGCTGCGTGAAGATCTGCTCGTCGAGGTCAGCCGGCTGGCGAAGGCCGGTCGTTTCGACTACCTCGTGATCGAGTCGACTGGCATCTCTGAGCCTCTGCCGGTGGCAGAAACGTTCACGTTCCGCGATGAGGAGGGCGCCAGCCTGTCCGATGTTGCGGGTCTCGACACCATGGTCACGGTCGTCGATGCCGTCAATTTCAGTGTCGACCTGGATGACGCGGACAGCCTGCAGGAACGCGGCGAGTCGCTCGGTGATGAGGATATGCGCACCGTGTCCGATCTGTTGATCGATCAGGTCGAGTTCGCGGACGTGATCATCATCAATAAGATCGACATGATTACGAGCATGGAGCGTGAACGGCTGGAGCATGCCCTGCGCCAGCTCAACCGGCACGCCGAGATCCTCTACGCAAGCTTCGGCAAGGTACCGCTGGATCAAGTTATGGGCACCGGGCGTTTCGACTTTGAGCGTGCAGCACAGTCACCGGGCTGGTTGGCCGAGATCCGTGGCGAGCATACGCCCGAAACGGAAGAATACGGTATCGGTAGTTTCGTCTATCGTGCACGCCGCCCATTTCACCCCGCTCGCTTCGCCGAGGCGCTGAAGACTAACTGGCCAGGGAATGTGTTGCGCTCGAAGGGATTTTTCTGGCTGGCCTCGCGCCCTGATTTCGCGGGCGAGTGGTCGCAGGCGGGGGGCATTGTCCGCCATGGCCCAGCCGGGATCTGGTGGGCGGCCGCGCCGCGGGAGCATTGGCCGCAAGAACCGGAATACCGCGCCCGCATCGAGGCTGAGTTCGAGGGTGAGTACGGTGATCGCCGTCAGGAGATCGTATTCATCGGGCAGAACCTCGATCCCGACCAGACCAGAGCGACACTTAATCGCTGCTTGCTCACGGATGCCGAGCTGGCGGTCGGCCCCGAGGCCTGGAAGAAGTTCGACGACCCCTTTCCGAAGTGGTTTGCTGGGCACGACGAGGACTGAATCCGTGCCGATTCATTTTCAACAGCCCCAAATACGTGAGTTGGTATGCCGCTAGGGAAATTTACATGTATCTATCGTTCGCGGTTGCAACCGCCTTCATGATTTCGCTACCCGGGCTGAGCGTGTTTCTGACCGTCTCGCATAGCATTACGCAGGGCTGGCGGCGCGCTTTGGCGACAGCGGCGGGAGTCATGGTCGAGGTGGGCGTGTAGCTGGCCATACTATGAGTCCTCCAAGGCTGTAATCCCCCCAACCGCTTTTCTCGCGGGCACTCGCTCGGTAGGGGAAGTCCGTTCAATCGCTCAAGCCTGCTGAACCAGAACTTGTAGGCGCCTTCGTCGCGTTACCAGCATATATGCATCCAGTCTGCGGAGAGTCTTGACAGCGGGAAGGAATGCTGCGTGAATTGATTATTAATGAGAATCGTTATTATTATCAATATCATGTATGGTGCGGCACAGCTCCTCCCGGGCCGACGTTCTAATTAACAGTCGGAGTGTTCACAAATGAGGTTAAGAGGTGTGTTGGCAGTCGCTTTGTTATGCGTATTGGCAGCAGGGCAGGCAAGGGCCGAAGAAATGCAAGTCGAGAACAGCATGGGGACGGACGCCGGCGGCTTCAGTCGGCAGATCGCAGATCCGCGCCACACCAAGCTTCCGACGTATCTGATCGAAATGAAGGACGGCGAGTTGTTGCCCGCTCAGTTGGTCGTTCCCGCGAAAACAAAATTCCGTTTGGTAGTGCGCAACATAGGCAGCAAGCCGGCGGAATTCGAGAGCAATAAGTTGCGCCAGGAAAAGGTTCTGTTCATGGGGAAAGACGTCAATTTGGTCATTACCCCTCTGGACCCAGGTTCGTATGACTACTTCGACGACTTCGCACCGGGCGTGAACGGGAAGATCGTTGC
>NZ_JARRQY010000104.1:0-4012 GCF_037381185.1 Acidihalobacter sp. | reverse complement strand
CCCTGGGCTATATCCCGCCCGCAGAAGCTGAGGCAAACTACTACCGGCAACTCGGGCAGCCAATCCCCATTGCCGCTTAACTTAAACCCAACAGCCTCCGCGAAAACCGGGGCGGTTCATATCGATAGCGAGCAAGCTCGCAAAGTGCATCTGCGGTGGCGTTCCGTCGGTCCAGAATTTGATAAGAATTCCGCATGGTTGAAGCCCTCTCGAAACAAAAGGGCATCAACATCGACAAATCATCAACGCAACGTAACTGCTATTTGTCACAGGTTGGTCTGCAGATTAGCAAGCGATCAACCCGTGTTTAAACTGGACCTTGCCTCCTCGCTCAAGGATCCTGCTCTGACAAAAGTTTGCCTAGAGCACCGAGTGCTGGTAGTAAGACCAGAACCCATAAGGAAACCTGAGGTCTGAGATGCTTCAGATTGACACCGGAGAGGTTCTAGAGAAGGTTGTTGCGGTTCAGGTTGCCGAAGACCTTGTCTCCATCATTCACCGGTTCGTTATGGATATGGGGTTCGAACATTTTTCTTTTGGCGTCCGCTGGCCGATTCCGATCACCCAAAGATCTGTTGATATCCTGGACGCTTACCCTACCGGCTGGATGAATCACTACCTTAAGCAAGGTTACCTGGAGGTCGATCCTACGGTGAGGCGAGGGATCGTGGAGTCGGATCTGATTTATTGGGATGCGGATTTGTTCTCCTCTGCGAGGGCACTTTGGGACGACGCTCATGACTGTGGTTTGCGTCATGGCGTAGCGCAATCCGCATGGGGAAGAGGAGGCGCATTCGGCCTTTTGTCTGCTGCAAGAGAGAGACATTCTATCCGCCCAGATGAATACGACCGCCTCAGAGCGCCCTTCTCATGGGCGGCCAATACGTTTCACGCCAGATTGACCACGCTTCTCAGGCCCCCAGCAGGCGAATCCGAAGCGGTGGAACTGACCCCTCGCGAACGCGAGGTTGTCCTCTGGACTGCCGAAGGTAAAACGGCGTCTGAGATTGCGTCAATCATCGGGTGCACTAAGCGCACAGTTGAGTTCCACCTTAAAAACACGACGAACAAGCTTCACGCCTCGAACAAAACGCACGCAGTCGTGTACGCACTCGGCAAGGGACTTCTGATGCTACAGTAAGCCCGAAGCAGTAGTATCAATCAGAGTCTGTCTTGCCGGTTCGTGGGCGATTGATCCTGCGGCGCCGCTGTATTTCCCGGAGAGCGAACGCTACTTCCACTCCACGCAGGCGGAGTGGTTTGCACGCTTCCTGATCCGTTTCCCGACGGCGGCCTCAGTGCGTACGTTGTCCTTTGATGCGTTCGAGCGCGAGGCCTGGGACGTGGTTGGGCGCAAGGTCAACAAACGCGCGTGGATTCGGGAACTGTACGATACGGCGTGTACCAGCATTGGCTTGCCGATCGCTGGCGACGATGTGGCCATCGAGACGTTTCGGCTCCAACTGCGCCGTTATCAGCAACTGATCGAACAACGCGAGGCCCTGGCCGAGACCGCGCATCGCCTGCTACAGGGACGCCCCGATTACGAGTCGTTGCGATCCATTCCCGGTATAGGGCCTGTGCTCGCCCTCACTATCTTGGCCGAGGCAGGCGATCTGCGCCGTTTTTCCCATCACCGGCAGTTTCTCAAGTACTGCGGCCTGGACCTGGCCAAGTCGCAATCAGGCCAGTTCCGTGGCCAGGAGAAATTATCCAAGCGTGGCAATGCGCGACTGCGCTTTGCCTTCTGGTTCGCCGCAACCATCGCCGTGCGCATGCGCGAGAACAGTTTCCGGCAAAAGTACGAACGTTATATGCAACCCGACCCGCTCAACGCTGATCGCAAGCGCAAAGCGTTGACCGCGGTCGCGGCCAAGATGGCCCGGGTCGCTTACAGCCTGGTCAAACATCAGACCACGTACCGCTGTTACTTCGAAACGAGTTTGCCCCGTGGACCGACCTCTCTCTGTAGGGCCGTTGGGGCCGCTTAGGATCCCGTAGATAATGTTCGGGCTTTCCACGGGACCCCATGCTGTTTTAAGCACGGTCGAGGCCGCCTGGCGGACCTCGTGTTCACTATGGTCAGATCAGGGGATCTTTTCGATCGTGGAAGCCCATGGGCATCGTTCGATAACGACGGTTACAGCCCCTCAAGGACGTCCAGCACGGCCTAGACTGCTTTCGTCTGTACCTCGGCGCTTGACTCCACAGTTAGCACGTTGTCGGTGCGAATGACCGCAGGCTTGCCGCGCACGGCGCACACCTCATCCAGCAGCCGCACTAGGTGTTCACCGCCGATACTGTGCTCGGGGATTACGGCCACCGCTTCGTGCGTGGCATCGTCAACGATCGTCAGGCACTTGAGTACACGTCCTGAGGCGATGCGATCGAAGACAACGTCCATCGACCAGACCTCGTTGACCGCTCCGGGGCGGATCAGTGGCTGGCGTTCGGCGGGCGGGATCTTCTTGCGTCGCCGCCGACGTACCTGAAGCTTTTCCTGCGCATAGAGCCGCTCCACGCGCTTGTGATTGACCGACCAGCCGGCCTGGCGCAGCTTCAGGTAGATCATTCCGGCACCGTAGCGCTTGTGGCGCTGGGCCAGCGCCACGATCCGCTCACGCAGTTCGCCATTGGCGTCCGGGCGCGGGGTATAACGCAGCGCCGAGGCGCTCCTTTTTGCTCGAGAATGACATCCCAATTCGTACGGGCCGCGCCCATCTCCGCCACGAGCTTCCCTCAGTCCTGGAGGATGCCGAGAATCGCCTCTCCGACCGGCTACGTGGCTTACTCGCCAGACTGAGGGCCCATTGGGAAATGCTGGAAGCCCATATCAAGGACATCAGCACCGAACTCGAGGTCGTCGCAAAAACGCGCGACGATTGTCGCCGCCTATTGACGATCCCCGGCATCGGGCCGCTGGCCGCCACCGCTATCGTTTCCGCTGTAGGTAACGGATCTCAATTTTCTCGTGGACGACAGATGGCCGCTTGGCTAGGATTCGTGCCACGGCAGCACTCGACCGGCGGGGTACCCAAGCTTCTTGGTATCAGCAAACACGGCAATAACTATCTGCGACGACTGCTCATTCATGGAGCGCGCAGCGTCTACATGCATATGAATCGCGAGCGATTTGCCCTCGGACGATGGATCGACGAGCTGCAGATTCGAGCACACCGCAATGTTGTCGTGGTAGCGCTCGCCAACAAAATCGCACGCAGTTGCTGGGCAATACTCACCAGCGGGAGTGTTTACCGGGCAAACTCGGCTTGAGATGGCCGATTTTCTCACCATGTTCTGCAAGAGGACAGACTGATGGCGACAGGGTCGATCCCCGTGACTGAAGCCTGACCAAAAAAGCGGTTTCGCAGACCGTACCAACTAGCTAGGCCAGCCACGTGCGGATTTCCATCATGGCCACGGGCAACGCCCGATTAACAGGCCGGATACATTTGTGCAGAACCCAGCTCGCCTCGCCAGTCGGCCCTTGCGAACCCGGGGTGGACCATACATTTTTGACAGCACGTCCTTGGTGACTTCGTTTCCCAGCAGCGCCTCGGCCAGCAGCTTCTTCAGCCGCGCGTTCTCGGTCTCCAGGGCCTTGAGGTGCTTGGCGTCCGCGACCTCCATGCCGCTGTACTTGCTGCGCCAGTTGTAAAAGTGCCTGTCGAGATGCCCAACTCTCGGCATAAGTCGTCAACCTTGGCACCGGCTTCATGCCGCTTGATCGCCTTGATGATCTGTTCTTCGCTGTAGGCACTTCTTCATGTAGAGATTTCCTTCCCTCTAGGGTATCTGGAAATCTAATTCAACTCCTGGTGCTAATCTCGAGGGGAAGGTCAGACAGACTACTTGAAATAGAGAACTACTCGAGATCGCGTGATCGGTGCCACGCCCACCGCCGCCGCCTGGAGGCGCTGCTATCTGATCTAGGCCGTTCGTGCATCACCTCAGCCAACGGACAACCGTAGACTGGTTCACATCGAGTTCGTGTGCGATTTCGCGGGTGCTG
>NZ_JARRQY010000103.1:0-4306 GCF_037381185.1 Acidihalobacter sp. | reverse complement strand
GCGACGAACTGATTACCCGCCCACACCTTCGCAGCGGCCACCAGCGCAGTCTCCGCGTCATCGCCCTTGCGCAGCAACCTCTCGGCATAGGCCAGGCTCGTCTCGGCAAAGAATGGCAACGGCTCGCGCCAACCCTCGCGGTACAGACCGACCAGCACCTGCAGCTGTGCGGTGGCATCCGCCACCGGACCCAGACGCAGCAGGCCGTCCTCGGCGCAGAACACGCTGACCGGCTCCACGCCCTGCGGCGCCAGCGCATTCAGCGCCAGATGCTCCAGCCACAGGCGCAGTCGGTCGCGCGCGCGCAACTTGCCGGCGCGGTAGCGCAGCAACCCGCCGGCCCCCACTCCGCGCAGCCAGCCGCGCAGGCGGCATTCGCCCAGCGCCAGATCCAGCTCCAGAACCTCGCTCGGAGCCTCTATGCCAAGCTCACGCAGTTCCCCGGCCAGCTCGGGCACGCTCTCCACGGCCCGCGCGTAGGCCTGCTCCCCGAAGCCGGCACTGGGCAGGCTGCCGTCGGCCAGCGCCAGCTCGCGCAGTCGATCGGGGTCGCGGCCGGCGAGCGTGAGCGCCAGGGCGCGGTCCTTGAGCTGCCAGCGCTCCAGCCCGTCGAGTTCGAAGGGTTCGGTGTCCTCGGTGCGCTCGTCGTATTCGCGCAGGTTCACGCCCAGGCGGCGTTCGAGCAGGTGGCGCGCCGGGTGGCTCAGAAACTCGGCCAGCTCGTCAAGCTCCAGCTCGCGCCACGGCCCTTCCTCTGGCTCCGGCAGCGGCTTGCCGAGGAAGGCGCCGATGCCTGCGTGCCGCGTTTCGGACAACCACTCCGCGGCATAGCTGAACAACTGTTCGTCGCCCTCGAAATAGCGCTGGCTGAAAGGCTGCAGCGGATGTTCGGTGACGATCTGCTCCAGCACGCCATCCCCGCCATCCGGCGCGCGGAAGCCGCGTTCGATGGTTTCCAGCAGTTCGCCGAGCAACACCGAGGGCACGCGCTCGGCATTGCTGCGAATGTCGTGGCCGACGTAGCTCGCGTAGAACACCTCGCGCGCCGACAGCAGCGCCTCCAGGAACAGATAGCGGTCGTCCTCGCGGCGCGAGCGGTCGCCGCGGCGCGGCTGCTCGGCGATCAAGTCGAAGCCAAGCGGGCGCTGGTTGCGCGGGTAGTCTCCGTCGTTCATGCCCAGCAGGCAGACCACGCGGAACGGGATGCTGCGCATCGGCACCATGTTGCAGAAGCTGACCCGGCCGTCGAGAAAGGCTTGGCCGGCGCGGGCATCCTCCAGCCGGCCACGCAGGTGGTCGCGCACCACGGCAAGATCCACGACCTCGGCGAAGCCGGCCTCCGCGCAGTGCTCACGCAGCGCGGCCAGCGCCTCACGCACCTGTTGCAGGAACGCTGTCTCGTTCTCGTCGGGCAGGAAGAAATCCTCCAGCAGACCACCTAACACATCCACCCAGCCCGCGGCGTCGCACGGCCGAGCCAGACGTTCGCGCCACCCGGCCAGGCGGTCGATGAAGTCCGCCAGCAGACCGAGGTCGCGCGCTTCGCCGCCCTCGATGTCGGTATAGGGCGCGATGCCCGAGAACAGCGTCTCGCCGTCGGGCGGCATGGCGTAGCCCAGCAGCAAGCGGCGCAGGCCGAAGGCCCAGCTGGCGGCGTCCTCGGCCGGCAGGCCCAGGTCGGCGCGCATGTCCGCGTCCAGCCCCCAGCGGATGTTGGCTTCGCGCACCCAGCGACGCACGCGCTCCAGGCCGGTGTCGTCCAGCCCCAGCCGGCGCATGACGGCGGCGTCTTCCAGCAGTGCCAACACCTCGGAGACGGTCATCCGGCTCTGCGGCAGGGCGAGCAGCGCCAGCAGGGTCGCCGCCAGCGGTGATTCAGCGGCAGCGTGACGGTCGGCGACCGACCACGGAATGCGCCGCTCCGGCGGCACGGCGCCGAACACGGCTTCCACGTAGGGGGCGTAGGCGTCGATGTCCGGCGCCATGACCACGATGTCGCGCGGCGTGAGGTCGTCACCCTCCTCGATCAGCGCCAGCAGGCGATCGTGCAGCACCTGCACCTCGCGCATACGGCTGTGGGCACTGTGTATCTGCACCGAGCGGTCGCCGGGCTCCAGCGGCAGCGGCGGCTGCTCGTCGACGCCGTCGCCGCGGGTCTGCAGCATGAGGATGTCGAGCTGCAGCATGCCGAGCAGGTCGAGACGCTGCGGCGGCGCGAAGCGGTCATGGTCCTCGCCGGAGTCCTCGTGCAGCAGGTCGAGCAGGTCGCGCCCCTGCTTGCCCAGCGAGGCCAGCAGCGGATTGCCGACGCTCAGGTAGTCGGCCTCGGCGGCGCGGCCGTGGCGCGCCCACAGGTGGCGAAGCTGCGCGCGGGTGCGCTCGTCGACAATGTCGCCCCAATAGTTGAGCGAGGGATTGAGCACGAACAAGTGTATGTCGATGACCTCGGCCATCGCCCGCAGCACCTCAACGTAGGCGGGGGGAATGGCCGTGAGGCCGAACAATGACACGCGCGCCGGCAGGTCGCCGCGGCGCAGCCGCCCGGCACGGGCGCGCTCGCCGAACTCCGCGTACAGGCGGGCGCGGTGGGACTGGCCCTCTCTCGACGTCAGCGTGCGCCACAGGCGCGCTTGCCAGTGATCCTCCTCGCCGGCCTCCCAGGCCAGTACGCGTTCGGCGCGGAACACCAGGTACTGGTCGAACAGATCGGCGACGCGCCGCGCGAGCTGATAGCGGCGCAGGGCTTCATCCGCGCCCTGCAGATAGTGGCGCAACGGCACGTAGGCGGGGTCCTCAAGCTGTTCGGGCAGCAATGCCATCAGGCGCCAAAGCAGGATCTCGCGGTCCAGCGGGGAATGGTCGGGCAAGTCGTCGAACTGAGTCTCGTAAATGCGCCAGACGAACGAGGCCAGCAGCGGGAACTCCAGGTTGGCCGCCACGCCGCTACGCTCGGCGATGCCCAGCGCCAGCCAGCGCGCCATGCCAGGATTCTGCACCACCACAGTCTCTGCCTCGAACGGATCCGCCGGCGCCTCGGCGCAGACCTGCGCCAGCGCGTCGAGCAGCAGTTCAGTACGGTTGCTGTGGTGGATATGGAACATCAGAACCTATTCACTCTATTGCGCGATCTGCAGAGTAGTCGGACCCGCCGATTTGCTGCCATTCCGTGTCGCTCGCCGTGCATTCGAAATAAGCAAACTTCACTCCTCGCGTCTTGATCAACGGCCAATCGGACAAAAACAGAGGGTTGAGCAATCGTACGAACAGGTTCCGAAAAAATCTCCCGAATCGTCAGAGATTTGCCACTAGTCCGAGGCTACAATGCCTGGGAACAGGCTGAATCAACAGCCGTGCGGTGTTCGGCTGGTTCAGCGTGCGCTTCCATGGCCGCTTCAGGATAACGTGTGGCATCCTAGGAGGCTCTATCTTCTGTAGATCAACAACAATAGGGCGCACACCATGAACTCGGTATTCGATCCCAGCAAGCTCGACTGGAACCAATTGTTGCAGGCCTACGCGATTCCGTGGGGCATCAAACTGGTCCTCGCTCTCATCGTCCTGATCATCGGTCTGTGGCTGGCCGGCACGATCACGCGCCTGATCGGCAAGGCCTTGGCCCGGGCGCGCCTGGACGAGATGCTGGTGCGCTTCCTCGAGGCGATCATCAAGACATTGCTGCAGGTGGTGGTCGTTATCGCGGCATTGGGCCAACTCGGCGTGCAGACGACCTCGCTGATTGCCATATTAGGCGCCGCCGGCCTGGCCATCGGCTTGGCCCTGCAGAATTCGCTGTCGAATTTCGCGGCGGGCGTACTACTGCTGGTGTTCAAACCCTTCAAGGCCGGCGACTTCGTCGAAGCTGGCGGCGTCACCGGTATCGTGGAGCAGGTCCGCGTGTTCAACTCCGTGCTGCGCACGCTGGACAACCGCGAGATCACCGTGCCCAACGGCAAGATCTACAACAATGTGATCACCAACTACTCGGCCCGCGACACCCGACGCATCGATCTGGTGGTGGGCATCAGCTACGACTCCGACATCCGCAAGGCCAAGGAACTGGTCGAGTCGATCATCACCGGCGACGAACGCATCCTCAAGGATCCCGCGCCCAGCTGGGGTGTTATGGATCTGGCCGACAGCAGCGTGAACCTCTACATCCGCCCCTGGGTGGCGGCCTCCGACTACTGGGTCACCCGCTGCGATCTGCTCGAAGTCATCAAGACGACCTTCGACGCCAACGGCATCGGCATCCCGTTCCCGCAGATGGACGTGCACCTGCAGCACGGCAAGGCCGAGACCTGATCCC
>NZ_JARRQY010000102.1:0-4372 GCF_037381185.1 Acidihalobacter sp. | reverse complement strand
CGAAACCGCGCCAACAGGCCGGCGTCAACGACGCTAAAGTCGTGGTTCGCGCCACCGTGGGCGGATACGTGAGGGGCCAAACGCCTCGCCGGCTGAATCAGCAATAGTTCAGCGTGTCCTTAGACGCCAATCATCTCAAAACTATGGAGGCGGAGAATGCTCGATTGAAAAAGCTGCTGGCTGACGCCGTGCTGTAGAACGTGTTCGTGCGGGAGGTGCCGAAAAAAATTGGTGGGCACGCCGTCTCGGCGTGAGGAGGTGTGTCAGATAGCGGCCGGCAGACTTGGTGAGCGGCACACACTGCGGTCGGACAGCGTGAGCGGATCTTGCCGCTGCCCCATCGCCATAAACGCTACAGTGCCTGCCGGGTACTGCTGACCTCCGATCAATCACAAGCGCGTCGAGCAGCGCTACCCGCTGGAACAGCTGCAGTTATGCCCGCAGCGCAAGAAGATCCCAGTCCCGGCAGACATGCTGAGTTCATCCCAAACTTGGTAGAGCGGAATTTCGATGTATCGCAGCCAGACCCCATCTGGTCGACCGATATCACCCATGTCCACACCTGGGAGGGCTGACTCTATACTGCGGTTGTGCCGAATCTTTTCCCCAGAAGGGCCATCGGTTACGCGGAAAACCATTCATCGTGAGCCGGTTCTCAACGCGATTCTCATGGCAGGACGTCAGAGAATGCCCATGCAGACCATCGTGCATTCTCACAATACACAGCGACGACTGCGAAGGTTTTGCCAATCGAACAAGCTAGAAGCCGGCATGAGCCGCCGCGGGAACTGCTGGGACAACGCCGTTGCGAAATCCTTCTTCAGCAACCTGAAGAAGGAACGCATCAAGAAAATGATCTACAACAATTGCCAGCTTGCGATTGATAACATCTCAGATTACATCGGGTCGTTCTACAATCGAACGCGTTGACGCCAGTATTTGGGGGAAGCCAGTCCAGATTAATCTGAAGAGGCTGCCAAGCAGTCGAAATCGGGAGCCCACTAAACCCAGGGAACTCCATCCACTACTGTCAGAGAGCTACAACAAAGCGGCAACGGACTTGAGTTCAGTGTAGGAAAGAAGGCCCTCAAGCCCCTGTTCCCGTCCCCATCCGGACTGTTTGTAACCGCCGAACGGCAGCGCCGGATCGAGCGGATTGTGCGCATTGATCCATACCGTACCGGCCCTCAGACGAGGGGCGAGTTTATGAGCAATACTCAAGTTGCGAGTCCAGATGCTTGCACCCAATCCGTAGAGGGTATCGTTGGCTTCCCTAGCGATCGAATCGAGATCGTTATCGTCAAAAGGAATGGCGCATACCACGGGGCCGAAGATCTCCTCACGCATGACAGACATGTCAGAACGCGCGTTCGTAATGACCGTCGGTCTCATGAAGTAGCCATCACGATCGAGAACATCCCCGCCCGCAACGACCTGAGCACCGTCTTCCCGTCCGCTTTGGACATAACCCTTGACTCGGGCGAGCTGCTTGGCCGAAATCAGTGGGCCGAGCTCGCTTGTCGGCTCCATGCCGGCCCCTAATTGAATGGCTTCGGCCCATTCCGCTACACCTTCGACGAGTTTGTCAAAAATTTTCTTGTGGACATACAAGCGCGAACCAGCCACGCAGACTTGACCAGAGTTTGTAAAAATACCTCTTGCGGTACCGAGTATGGCCTGCTCCAGATCAGCATCGGGAAAAACAATCGCCGGCGACTTTCCACCGAGCTCCAATGTTACCTTTTTCAAATTGCCGGCGGCCGCTTGCGCGATGAGACGGCCCACTTCAGTACTGCCTGTAAAGGCGATCTTGTCCACCCCGGGGTGGGCTGCGATCGCGGCACCGGTTATTTCACCGGCGCCGGTGACAATATTAAGTACCCCCGGCGGCAACCCCGCCTCCAAGGCCAGCTCACCCAGTCGCAGAGCACTCAAGCTGGTCTCCTCGGCCGGCTTGAAAACAATTGCACAACCAGCCGCCAGGGCATGAGAGATCTTCATTCCAGCCATCATCAACGGGGCATTCCAGGGCACAATCTGGCCGACAACTCCGATGGGTTCGCGTAGCGTATATGCATGCCAATCGCCCGGTAGAGACAGAGAGACGGTGTCTCCGCAGAGCTTGGTCACCCAGCCGGCCATGTATCGGAAGCTCTCCACGGCCATGGGTACAAAACCGTACCTACATACGCCATACGGTGCCCCGTTGTCACGGCTTTCCAACTCTGCCAGCTCATCTGCGTGCTGTTCGATTAGATCAGCGATTCTCCAGATCACCGCGGCGCGCTCAGCCGGCTTCATCCGTCTCCATGGGCCATCATCGAAAGCTGCACGCGCCGCAGCCACGGCGGCATCCACGTCATCCTCGCTGGCAGCGGCGAACGTGGATATCGTGCGTCCGGTCGCCGGGTCCAGACTGGGCAGATACTCACCAGAGCGTGCGTCCACCCAATCACTGCCGATAAGCAGTTTATGTCTGCGAGTGAGAAAATCCGACACGGCTGAGCCAACCGTAGCCGCTACGCTTGTGCTTCTATCTTCCATCCGGGGAACTCCTGTCTAAGGCAAAGCTACCGTGAAGTGTGGCTGGTCAAAGTCGAAATACACCTCACCCGACTACGGACACGACACACGGGCTACATTCCAGACGAACGCTCGGACTCCGACCAACAATACACTTCATGCACGTTAACTATTGGATTGAACGTCTTATTCCACACCGCCGGACGCGAACGCATGAAACCACCGGCGCAAACGATACTGTCAAGATAACGATATAGGCAGTCATCCTTTGCCTTCTCTTAAAGACTGGAAAACCGGGATCGTGTGCAGTTTCAACATGGGGACACCACCCATCCTTCGATTGACGCCCCACCTTCCTTCCAGCCAAACGCATCACCCTGACGGACACCACTGGCTGCCGGGGTCTCGGCGTTCGAGCAGAACATCCGCCTGCAGGAAACGGCATCACACCCTTAAGTGTCAGTAATTAAACTACCTAATCCCCGCGACGGGCGTTAGCCCATATTGGCATTATCTGTCGCACATCGCTGTGCTACTTCGTGGCGAAGTTAATCCGGCGGCAATAATTTACAGCCTATTTTACGCCTCTAAAATGGCTTCTAATTATTGATAAGGTACGTTTTCGACACACTAACTGTGTCCTTAGTAGCAAAAAGATTTACGTCGGTACATTTACTCACTACCGGGAGCTTTGCATGAATTCCTTCGCCATGGCTGCGAATCACTTTGACCAAGCTCGGCCGGCGCAAGCGGTCCGCCAGCTCACCGGAAGACGCGAAATGGTCGAGCTGATGACTCACTGCGTCGAACACGTCGACGCCACCCAGGTTTGGGCGGCTCTAATAGCGTCTTGGCAATCGAAAACGATAGGCCCACCAGCGTCCGACCGCCGAGAAGACCAAGTTGCTTGCCCGCGCGCAGCGCCTCGGAAACGAGTTCACCCACGCTTTGCATTTTCAGCTGCGACGCGAGCGACACAACGATCGCCCTGGGCTCCGGCTCCGTGGCGACGATCGAACCGGCTGCTTGCAGCGAGTTACAAACCTCAATCCGGGATTCCGATCCGGCCGCAAGGCAGCGAGCCAACGGGACAAGCGCGTCACCGCAAGCCACCACGAGCTCTCCAGCCGGTCGGGCCCCAGATGCCAACACGTAGAGTTCGCGCAACACCTCATCCCATCGACGCCGACAACTCTCGTCAGGCGGGGCGAGAAGAGGAACGAATCCACTCTCCGGGCGCAGACCGATTCGGCTGCATTCGTCCAGAGTGTCGAACCATCGAATCATCGTTCGTACCTCAGGCACCAACCTCGACCCAACGCCGCGCTCACTTGGCCCAGAACCATACCTGTAGGACCCGCCGCAACTGTTTGCACCCTCGTGGGATCGCTGATACCGCATGCCATGCGGAATTCGTTCTTCGGAGGACCACTCCCGTGTTCTTGATCGGCGGAACCTCGACACGCACGTCGTCGCGGTCGCCCGATCCCAAGAGCTGAAGGCAGCCACCTGTCTGTTCGGTCCACCGCTCGTTCAGGTACATCAGGTACGTGACCATTAGGTACGTGACCATTTTGTGCGGCTTGTCAACGTGGGGCTCGAAGAAGGACCCTTCGCCAAAGCGCCAAAAATGAGCTTGCATCTGCAGGGGGCGAACGTCGAAGCCGGCAACGTCGCTAAGGAAGCGCTGATTTATTCGCCCGAGGCGTCTGTGCTGGTCGTGAGTCTGGGATCATGAGTCATCGTCACAGTTGGGTTGATCGCCATGCAATCGAGCTTTTCGGAGTTGGAATACGCGGCCAAGAAGAAACGCACGCGCCGGGATCGGTTTCTGGGTGATCTGGAGCAG
>NZ_JARRQY010000101.1:694-5471 GCF_037381185.1 Acidihalobacter sp. | reverse complement strand
TGGTCGTCGTGGCCGAGCAGGCGGGGATTGCCGAGCATACCCGTGCCACCGACCGCGACCATGTGGTGTACGACTGGCAGCACTACGTGCCGCTGGTGGAGCGCAAGCCGGGTGCGTTGCGCAATGGCGCCCCCTTTGCGGAGATGCCGGACCCGTTGAAGCAGTTGCGCCGTGCCCTGCTGCGCCGTCAGGGCGGTGACCGGGTCATGGCCCAGGTGCTGGGTGCCGTTCCGCAGCATGGCCTGGACGCGGTACTGGTGGCGGTCGAGCTGGCGCTGGAGTCCGGCCGGCCCAGTGCCGAGCATGTACTGAATCTTCTGGCGCGCCTGCGCGAAGGTCCGCCGCCAGCACCCGTCGCAACATCCCTGACTGTCGCAGAGGCTCCGACCTGCGACACCCAGCGCTACGACGCGCTTCACGCGGAGGTAACCCATGACTGACCTCATCACCGAGCTCAAGGGGCTGCGTCTGTATGGCATGGCCAACGGCTACGCCGAGGCCCTGCAGAACAGCGGCAGCGTGGAGCTGCAGCAGACCGAGTGGCTCTTGCGGCATCTGGTCCAGGCCGAGCAGACCGACCGCGGTCTGCGCTCGATCCGCTACCAGATGCAGGCCGCACGCTGACCCGATGCCCGGCCCAGGCACAGGGGACGGAGTAGCGGTTGCGCGCCGCCGTCACCAGGCAGGTGCTCGATACCCGTGCCGGTGACTCGATGTAGCCATCGAAGGGCGCGGGCATCGGCATCAGATGGGCCTGCTCGTGTTCCAGCGCTTCGGCGATGGTCATGCCCGGATGCTCCGGGTGCGCCGCACGGCGTGCCTCGACACAGTGCGTGGCCAGCCAGACGTTGAGCTCGGCGAAGCTGGAAAAGCGCTGTTCCAGGGCGGCCTGCCAGATCCGCCGCCGGCTGTCCTGAACGCCCTTCTCGACGCGCCCCTTCTCCCAGCCGCTGGCGACGTTGCAGAAGTCCGGATCGATCAGATAGTGCGCGGTCATCGCGGCGAAACGGGCGTTGACGATCCGCGCCTTGCCGCGCCCTGGCACGCGGTCCACTGCCGTCTTCATGTTGTCGTAGATCCCGCGCCGGGCAATGCCACCCAGGCCCGTCAGGCAACGCAGGTGCGCATCGAACAGCATCTCGTGGCTCTGCGTCGGATACGCCACCAGCCAGAACGCCCGTGAGGCACACAGCTTCATGTGCGCCAGCTGGATCTTGCGCCAGACGCCGCCGATCACGATGCCTTCCTCGCTCCAGTCGAACTGGAACGCCTCGCCCCACTCGAACTGCAGCGGGACGTAGGCCGCGCGGGCCGTCACCGTTCCCGCCTCCGCCCGCCAGGCTCGTATCGCCTCGGTTACCCGGCTGTAGCTGCCGGTGAAACCCTGGGCCTGAAGCTGGGTGTAGAGGAACAACGCCGTGCGCCGTTCCTTGCGTGGCCGCCGCGCGTCGGTCTCCACCGCTCGCCGTAGCCACTCGATGTGTCCATCGAGCTTCTTGGGGCCGGCCTCGCGCCGGTAGGCCATCTCATTGCGTACCGGATCCCGCAGCCAGGCCTTGATCGTGTTCCGTGACAGACTCGTCCGCCGGGCTATCTCACTGATCGACAGCCCATCACGCAGCCGCATACGGCGGACTTTTGCGTACATCGCCATGGTGTGCACCTCGTCTCCCTGCCAGTCAAAACCACCGGCAGGTTAGGTTGAACACCCTGGTCAATTTTCAACGAGCAGAACCCCGTTTTCCTGGTCAATTTTCAACGCGCGCCAACACGCCATATCCAACTGTCGGCAGTTCTAACAGGCTGTTGAGAAACTCCCCGCTGACGTCGCGGTCATAGTTTGCCTCAATCGCAGAGCGTTGATCCCGATGCGCAGTCCCGACGTCCAGCAGCTTGGCATGTTCTCGTATGTGTCTGTGGAAGATCGCGTGCCCAGTGACCATCCGATCCGCAAACTGCGTGTGCTGGTGGACGGCATTCTGGCTGAACTCGATGAAGTTTTGGCGGCGCGCTACGCCGAAGGCGGCCGGCCGTCGATTCCGCCGGAGCGCCTTCTTCGCGCCTCGCTGCTGCAGGTGGTGTACAGCGTGCGCAGCGAGCGCCTGCTGATGGAGCAGCTTGACTACAACCTGCTGTTTCGCTGGTTCGTGGGGCTCAACGTGGACGATCCGGTGTGGGATCACTCGACGTTCTCGTTCAATCGCGAGCGGCTGTTTGACGAGGCGATTGCGCAGCGCTTTTTCGAGCACACCGTGCTGCTGGCGCGGGTGCAAGATCTGGTCAGCGATGAGCACTTCTCGGTCGACGGCACGTTGCTGGAAGCATGGGCCTCGCACAAGAGTTTCCGTCCGAAAGACGGCAGCGACAACGACCCAGACGACTTCCACGGCGAGAAGCGCAGCAACGACACGCACGCTTCCACCACCGATCCCGACGCGCGGCTGATCCGCAAGGGCAAAGGCAAGGAGGCGAAGCTGAGTTATCTGGCCAATGCCCTGATGGAAAATCGCAACGGCCTGCTGGTGGCCGTGGATGTGCGCCATGCCAGCGGCACCGGCGAGCGTGACGGCGCGCTCGATCTGCTGACCGCCGCCGGCGTGAAGCCCGGCGCGACGCTGGGCGCAGACAAAGGGTACGACACGCAGGACTTCGTCGCGGCGCTGAAGCAGCGCGGGATCAAGCCCCACATTGCCCGCCACACCAAAGGTCGACGCAGTGCGGTCGACCATCGCACCGCCCGTGGCAAGGGCTACGCGATGAGCCTGCAGGTTCGCAAACGCATCGAGCAGGGCTTTGGCTGGATCAAGACCATCGGCGGCCTGCGCAAACTGCCGCTGGTGGCGCTGCCCACCGTGCGCGGCTGGGTGACCTGGACGTTTGCGGCGTACAACCTGATCCGGCTCGGTGGCATCGGCGAGTGGTGGAACCCGTCGCCGACCTGAGCGCGACCACGGGAGACGTGCGCCTAAAACTCGGCCATCCATCCGAAATTCGCCGGCCACGCCTAATAATCCATAGCCGAGAGCTATCGATCGGCATCGGAGGGGCGCATTCTCAACAGCCTGCTAGGAGCATTACGACCGAAAGCAACAAACGCATACGCCTCCTTACTTGCTGTCTCCACCATGTCCGCTCCGGTTCGACAGGCAAACTTCAGCCAAGTGGCCAGCCGGCTGGCGATACTGGTTCGGTCACATGCCATCGCTGACCAGTTGTGTTGGCAACGCGTGGTCAGATCGTTAGCAATACGCATGTCGTCTTGTCGTCCGTGACTAGGCTGTAGATGGATGTCTTGCCTGAGAGGGCAATCGGACGACCTGATTAGCCCCGATCCTCAGCCATGAAAATTGCTGGCCATCCGCAAGACCGGCTCCGCATGGGGCTTGCACAGCATCATGGCGCGAGCCAGACGCGGCAGCATCTCGCGCAGCCGAAAACGTCGGTTGAAACGGTAGGCCGCCTCGGCCAAATAGCGCCGGGCGTACTTACCTTGGCGGATGGCGTGATAGCTCCCGCTGATCGCGCGTTTGACGTTACCTAGCAGCACGTTGACCCAGCGCGCGCCACGCACCTCGCAGGCCGCCCGTCCGCCGGCCGTTTCCAGCACCGTGTGAGCATGTCCGGCGTCGACGAAGCGGCGGAAACAGTACAGGCCGTCGCTGAAGACCTCCGCGTCCGGTGCCAGATGCCGTGCCTGCCAGTCCTTGATGCTCTCATCATCAAAGCCGCGCACTGGCTCGATGACCGCATGGGCCGGGTGCTCCAGTCCGGCATCGGTCTCTACGGCAATCAGGAAGGCCTGCTTGTTGGGCGAGCCGCGGCCGGGCTTACCGCCATTGAATTCGCCGCCCAGGTAGGCGTCGTCGATCTGTACGAAGCCCGACAGCTGACGTGGCGCCTCGCGCTCGGCCATCGCCTGCATGATCTTGTGCTTGATGCGCCAGGCAGCTTTGTAGTTCACGCCCAGGTGCCGCATCAGCTCCAGCGCCGCCATGTTGGTCTTGGTCGAGGTCAGCAGGTGGATCGCCAGCATCCAGGTACGCAGCGGCAGCTTGGTTCCCTGAAACACCGTGCCGCTGAGAAGCGTCGTCTGGTGCCGGCATGCGCGGCACTGGTAATAGACCTGCGCCCCTCGACGGAACCGGCAACGCCGGCGCTCGTTGCAAAGCGGGCAACGAAAGCCCTGCGGCCAGCGTGCCCGGTACAACGCGCGATAGCACTTCGCCTCGGCACCGTACTGCTGCATGAACTCCACCATCGACAGGCCCGGTTGGAACTGCACCCGATTCATCGCCATCATGCATCACCTCGCTATCCTCGATGGCGCCATGGTCCGACGTCGTCGTCGCAGATCATGCGACAGGCAGCTGAGGGTCGGGGCTAATCAGGTGCGCTCATGCAGTCCCCTGCCATCAGTGACCGGTATGAGCTGTTGCTGCGCCGCCGCCCATGACTGGCCCAGCTCCATCTGCCGCTGGACGGCATTCGCGTGCGCCTTGGACATGACGGCCGAGGCGCGCGAACAGGTATCGATCCAGTCGAGCGGCCATGCCGGCGCATCGGCATACCCGGCCATGGCCTTGAATGGATCCGGTTGCCCGGCCAGCAACTGACGGTACAGCGTGCCTTGCAGCCCCGCCGGATTGGCCACGGCCTCGGACAAGGTCTGCGAAGCATGAGAAAAGGCATCCAGCCATCGCTGCGCGGGGGGCGCGAACAGGGTATTGCTTGGTGCGAAGGGCGCGAAGGACGCGAAGGGAAGCAGGCAGTAGTCGAA
>NZ_JARRQY010000101.1:0-556 GCF_037381185.1 Acidihalobacter sp. | reverse complement strand
CAGCGACTCGCTCATGGTGGTGCTCCTGCGGCGCCATGCCGCGTGATCGAGGGAGCGATCATCCCGGCAGCGTACGGGATGAAGGCGGTGAAACGGCTTGCAGCATGTGCGTGGTATGCGCGGCGATCATCGCCTCCTCGTCGGTGGCGACGATGCGCACCTCGACGCGGCTGCGTGGCGTGCTGATCACGGGTGCGTGGCGCGCGTTGGCGCTCTCGTCGCACTCGATCCCCAGCCACGCCAGCCGCGTGCAGACCGCCGTGCGGATCGATGCCGCGCGTTCGCCGATGCCGGCGGCGAACACCAGTCCGTCCAGGCCGCCAAGGCTGCTGGCCAGTGCGCCGGCCTCGCGCGCGATGCGGAACACGAACAGCTCGATCGCTTCCTTCGCGCGGACGTCGTCGCTGGCCAGCAGCATGCGCATGTCGTTGCTGATGCCGGACACGCCGAGCAGGCCGCTGTCGTGGTACAGCATGTGCTCGACCGCGGCGGCGGACAGGCCATGCGCCTGCTGCAGATAGAGCACCGCGCCGGGATCGAGCGTGCCGCAGCGCGT
>NZ_JARRQY010000100.1:0-4998 GCF_037381185.1 Acidihalobacter sp. | reverse complement strand
TGACCCTCTGGGCCAGAGCACCTTTGCTCATCAACAGGCCGTATATAAGCGCGCAGTCGAACCTACCCAAACGCAGATCAACTGGCAAACGAGGGAGAACCCATATAAGCGTGTCCCTAGGCTGGATTGTCAATATCCACGAAACGGTGCTGCAGATCGAACTCGGCGGCCAAGCGCTCGCCCAGGGCGGGAGCGCCGTAGCGCTCGGTGGCGTGATGGCCGGCAGCGAAGTAGTGCAGGCCGCACTCGTGTGCCACATGCGTGGTCTGCTCCGAAATTTCACCACTGAGATAGGCGTCCACACCCGCCGCCGCGGCCTGTTCGATATAGCCCTGGGCGCCGCCGGTGCACCAGGCGATGCGTTCGATCCTTTCCGGACCTCCATCCACCCAAACCGGCTCCCGACCCAACACATCGGCGAGATGACGCGCAAAGGCCTCACCCGACATCGGCTCCGGCAGATGGCCCAGACTGCCAATACCCTCGGCATTGAGCGGGGCGTCGACACGCAGACCGAGACGCGCGGCGAGCTGTGCGTTATTGCCCACCTCGGGATGCGCATCCAGAGGCAGATGGTAGGCGATCAGGCTGACGTCATTGGCCAGCAGGGCGCGCAGACGCCTGCGGCGCATGCCGGTCACCCTGGATTCCTCGCCGCGCCAGAAATAGCCATGATGCACAAGCACCGCGTCGGCCTCCAACTCCAGGGCGGCATCGAGCAAGGCCTGGGTCGCGGTGACCCCGGACACCAACAGCCGCACCTCGTCGCGCCCTTCGACCTGCAAGCCGTTGGGGCTGTAGTCACGGAAACGCTCCGGCTGCAGCAACGCGTCACACCAAGCCACGAGTTCTTGCAAGCGAACCATGACTCAGCTCACTCCCACAACGCTTGCGGCGAGCACGCTATCCAGCGCGGCGAACAGGCGGGCATGCTGCTCCTCGGTGCCCACACTGATGCGCAGGAACTGCTCGATGCGCGGCAGCTTGAAATGGCGCACGATGACCCGCTCGGCCCGCAGGCCCGCGGCGATGGTCCACGCATCCTGGGCCGGATGGCGGGCGAAGACGAAATTCGCCTTCGAGGGCAGGACTTCGAAACCACGCGCCTCCAGTGCGCCGGTCAGGGCCTCGCGTTGTTCGATGACGGCGGCCCGGCTGCGTTCGAACCATTCATGATCGTCGAGCGCCGCCGTCGCACCGGCAATCGCCACGCGATCGAGCGGATACGAGTTAAAGCTGTTCTTGACCCGCTCGAGCCCCTCGATCAGCGCTTCGTCGCCCAGCGCGAAACCCACGCGCAGCCCCGCCAGCGCATAGGACTTGGACAGCGTACGCACCACCAGAAGGTTCGGATAGCGGCCGACCAGAGCGGCCGCGCTGTCGCCGCCGAAGTCGATATAGGCCTCGTCCACCAGCACTACGGAATCGGTGTTGCGCTGCAACAGACGCTCGATCTCGCTCAGCGGCAACACACGCCCGGTAGGCGCGTTCGGATTGGCGATGACAATGCCGCCGTTGGGCCTGGCATAGTCGTCGACGCGCACCTGGAACGCGTCGCTCAGGGGTATGGTCAGGTGTTCGATACCGTACAGTCGACAATACACCGGGTAGAAGCTGTAGGTGATATCGGGAAACAGCAGCGGACGCTCATGCTGGAACAGGGCGAAGAACGCGTGCGCCAGCACCTCGTCAGAGCCATTGCCGACGAACACCTGCTCCGAGCATACGTCGCAGGCACGCGCGGCGGCCTCCTTCACCCGCGTGGACTCCGGATCCGGATACAGCTTGAGCGAATCACCCAGCTCCGCCCGCATGGCCTCCACGGCTCGCGGCGAAGGGCCGTAGGGATGCTCGTTGGTGTTCAGCTTGACCAGATCGGCGGTCTTGGGCTGCTCGCCCGGAACATAGGGTGTCAGACCGGCGACCATCGGGCTCCAGAAGCGGCTCATTCGCCCGCGCCCCGATATTCGGCGGAACACGCGTGTGCGACCAGGCCCTCGCCGCGCGCCAGCACCGAGGCTGTCGCGCCCAGCGTACGCGAACCCTGCGCCGAGCATTGGATGATGCTGGCCCGCTTCTGGAAGTCATAGACGCCCAGCGGCGAGGCGAAGCGCGCCGTACGCGACGTCGGCAGTACGTGGTTCGGTCCGGCGCAGTAGTCGCCCAGGGCTTCCGCCGTGTAGCGGCCGAGGAACATCGCGCCGGCGTGATGGATGCGCTCGGCCAGACGCTCCGGCTCGTCCACCGAGAGTTCGAGATGCTCCGGCGCGATATGATTGGCCAGCGTCACCGCTTCGTCCAGGTCGCGCACGCGGATCAGCGCGCCGCGGGTGCGCAGCGAGGTGCGGATGATGTCCGCACGAGGCATCTCGGCGAGCAACTCGTCCATGGCAGCCGCGACGCGTTCGATGTAATCGGCGTTCGGACACAGCAGAATGGCCTGTGCGTCCTCGTCATGTTCGGCCTGGGAGAACAGGTCCACCGCTATCCAATGCGGATCGGTCTGTCCGTCGCACACCACCAGTATCTCCGAGGGCCCGGCAATCATGTCGATACCCACCACGCCGAACACCTCGCGCTTGGCCGCGGCCACGTAGATGTTGCCGGGGCCGACGATCTTGTCCACCGCGGGGACGGTCCCGGTGCCGTAGGCCAGCGCCGCCACCGCCTGCGCGCCGCCAACACGGAATACGCGGTCGACGCCGGCCACGGCAGCAGCCGCCAACACCAGCTCGTTGACCTCGCCGCCGGGCGTGGGTACGACCATGACAAGCTCGCCCACGCCGGCAACCTTGGCCGGCACCGCGTTCATCAGCACCGACGACGGATACGCCGCCTTGCCCCCCGGCACGTAGAGCCCTACACGGTCCAACGGGCTGATCTGCTGCCCAAGCACGGTGCCGTCTGCCTCGGTATAGCTCCAGGACTCCAGGCGCTGGTGCTCGGCATAGGCGCGGATGCGCGCAGCAGCCGTATGCAGTGCATCGCGCTGAACTTCGGGCACGCTCTCCAACGCCTGCTGCAGTCGTGCCTGCGAAATTTCCAGCTCGGCGCCGCTGGCCAGTTCCAGCCGATCGAAGCGGGCCGTGTATTGCAGTAAAGCCGCATCGCCGCTCGCGCGCACCGCGGCCAGGATTTCGTGCACGATAGCGTTCACGCCCTCGTCGGCCACGCTCTCCCACGCCAGCAGCGCATCCAGGCGTGCGGCGAAACCTTCATCACGGGTATCGAGTCGATTAATCTCGGGCATGTCTACAAGTCCAGAAAACGAATGTCATGAAGGCGATCCGGCTGCCGGACGCCTGCGTTCGAATCCCGGGGGAGCGTGCGGCGGCCGGTACGGCGGTTCAGCCGGTCTGCTTATGAAGGCCATGCGCCGCACGGCGGGCGCGCACCGCCTGCGCCAACTCGAGCAGTAGGGTCTCGGTGTCGTCCCAGGCGATACAGGCATCGGTGATACTCTGCCCGTAGGTCAGAGGTTCGCCGGGCACCACGTCCTGGCGCCCCTCGACCAGATGGCTCTCCAGCATCACCCCCATCACCGCGTCGCTGCCGCCGGCGATCTGCGCACACACGTCGCGGGCCACCTCGACCTGGCGGGACGGTTGCTTGCGGCTGTTGGCATGGCTGCAATCGACCATCAGGCGCGGCTCCAGCCCTGCCTTGGTCAGGCCATCGATAGCGGTCTGGACGCTGTCGGCACCATAGTTGGGTCCGGTATTGCCGCCGCGCAGAATCACGTGGCAGTCCGGATTACCGGCGGTGATGTAAATGGCCGAGCGCCCAGATTTAGTCAGCGACAGGAAATGATGCGGCTGTGAAGCGGAGCGGATCGCATCGATCGCGATCTGGATGCTGCCATCCGTGCCGTTCTTGAAACCGACCGGGCAGGACAGCCCGGAAGCCAGCTCGCGATGCACTTGACTTTCGGTGGTGCGCGCGCCGATCGCCCCCCAACTCACCAGATCCGAGATGTACTGCGGGCTGATGATGTCGAGGTATTCGGTCGCCGCAGGCATGCCGGACTCGGCCAGATCCAGCAATAGGCGCCGCGCCGTGCGCAGGCCGCGGTCGATCTGGAAGCTCTCGTCCAGGCCAGGATCGTTGATCAAACCCTTCCAGCCAACCGTGGTGCGCGGTTTCTCGAAATACACGCGCATGATGATGACCAAGTCATCGGCCAGCAACTGGCGCATCCGCAGCAGGCGCTGGCTGTAATCGATCGCGGCCACCGGATCATGGATCGAACAAGGGCCGGCGATGACCACCAGCCGATCGCTGGTACCAGTGAGCACATCATGGACTGCATGACGGGTTTCGTAGACCAGACGCGCAGCATCGTCGGTCAGCGGCAGTTCTTCGCTGACCGTGGCCGGTGTGCTCACCTCGCGGATGGATTGGATGCGGAGGTCTTCTGTCTGGTAACGCATGTTGTCCGGATTGCAGCCGGGAGTCGCCCCGCTCAGCCGCGGAACAAACCCGCTGTGGCAGGGTTTGGAGTTGCAGTCAAGGTTAACACGAACCGCACGATTTTAGCGCACCAGAAATGCAATGATGGTTATTGGCGGCCTCTATTGTACGTTTGCCGTCTGGTTGGCATGGTCGATGCGCGGGCCTTGTCCACTCCAAGGCCTATTCCGGAGGTCCGTCGAGACTCCACAATTGTTCCGCGTTTGAGGTTCGCTTCGAACCTGGATCAACATTCCTTACGTCTATTTTACTCGAATGAAAGCGGCGTACTTGCTATCGGTCTCAGCTTGTTTCGGGCGCGATTCGATGCCTGGGGATTCGCTCTGAATCGGTGACGCGCCCGAGCCGATTTGTTCGGCGCATCCCTGCGCCTCACCCCTTCGGGGCTTGCGCGAAAAATCGTTCCCGACGATTTTTTCTTTGAATGCGCAAAGAAACCGGCGAAAGAAACGCACCCCCAGGATCGCTTGTCCCTACGGGCAACCTCGCGAACGCACCCCTGAACGGGGCCCGCAGTCATTCGCCGTC
>NZ_JARRQY010000099.1:0-8357 GCF_037381185.1 Acidihalobacter sp. | reverse complement strand
CCCACTCGCCGGACGCCATACGCCCGAATGAGCCGGGCCAAGGCTTGCGCCTCCATGCATATGCTGTGGCACTGTCTGCAGCAGCGCTCTGCTTGCCTTTCCTAGCCTCGGTCAATCCGCATACGCCGGGTATCCAGCCGCCTCAGCAGCAGGTGCGTATGCAGATCATTGAGCAACAAGGTTGGCGTCTATGAGAAGGCAGATGGCCATCCACAGCGGGACGGCCCTGGTTTCAAGGCGATTCGGGCGCGGATCGATGTAACCGTCCGGTGAGTACGCCTTGCATTCAGGCTCGATAGGGGTGTAGTGCACGTCGTCCGTGTCAGGACGACGTCATCGTCTCCTGATCATGAATCTGTTATTGAATTGAGCTTAATTCATCAATTAGCGAAGTTATCCTGATCCAACAGGCTGATTTGTCCTGCGGTTGAACCCGAGTAGCTTCGTCAGAAGCTACCGGGTCCAACCGCAAGAATCGGGACTATGGTTGCTGCGCCGAGCATGAGACATGCGTTCGGGCGGTAACCGGTTCAATCACTTCATGGTTGGCATGGAGAATTCCGCACCTTCACGAATCCCGGACGACGGCCAACGTTGCGTTACCGACTTGCGGCGTGTGTAAAAACGGGCGCCATCGGGACCGTAGGCGTGCAGATCGCCAAACAACGAGCGCTTCCAGCCGCCAAAACTGTGGTATGCCACGGGCACCGGCAGCGGAACATTAATGCCGACCATGCCCACCTTGATATTGCTGGAGAAGTAACGGGCGGCTTCACCGTCGCGGGTAAAGATGCATGTGCCATTGCCATATTCGTGGTTATCGATCAGGTCCATGGCTTCCTGCATGCTCTTCACGCGCACGACCTGAAGTACCGGCCCAAAGATTTCCTCTTTGTAGCTGACCATCTCCGGCGTCACGTGATCGATCAGCGTGCCACCGACGAAGAAACCCTTTTCATAGCCGGGGATACGCGGCTCCCGACCATCGACGACGACCGTTGCGCCCTGCTCCTCCGCGCTGTTGATGTAACCAACCACCTTCTCTTGGTGCTGCCGGGTAATCACCGGGCCGAAATCGTTGTTGCTATCGGTATAGGCGCCGACCTTCAGGTTCTTCATTGCTTCGCGCATCTTGTCGACCAGCGCATCCGCAACGGCATCGCCCACCGCGACGGCAACCGACAACGCCATGCAGCGTTCGCCGGACGAACCAAACGCCGCGCCAAGAAGTTGGCTAACGGCGTTGTCGATATCCGCATCAGGCATCACGATGGCGTGATTCTTCGCACCGCCCAAAGCCTGGCAACGTTTTCCGCGAGCGGTCGCGGTGGAGTAGATGTACTCGGCTACAGCCGTCGAACCGACGAAACTCACCGCCTCAACACGGGGGTCACGCAGGAGGGTATTCACCGCTTCCTTGTCACCGTTGACAACGTTGAGCACACCGTCAGGCAAACCCGCTTCTTTCAGCAGTTGGGCAATGAACAAGGTGGCACTCGGGTCACGCTCTGACGGCTTGAGAATGAAACAGTTGCCGCAGGCAATCGCCATCGGGAACATCCACAAAGGCACCATCACCGGGAAATTAAACGGTGTGATGCCTGCGACCACTCCCAGTGGTTGAAACTCGCTCCATGAATCAATGTTCGGGCCCGCATTCTTGCTATGCTCTCCCTTGAGTAATTCAGGGATCCCGCAGGCGTACTCGACATTCTCGATGCCACGCTGCAGTTCGCCGGCTGCGTCATGGGCGATCTTGCCGTGTTCTTCACCGATCATCTGGCAAATGGTATCGGCGTTTTTTTCCAGCAACTCCTTGAAGCGGAACATCACGCGAGCACGCTTTATCGGCGGTGTATCGCGCCATGCTGGAAAGGCGGCCTCGGCTGCGGCAATCGCGCGCTCCACCGTTTCGGCAGAAGCCAGCGCTACCTGGCGCGCAGTCTCACCCGTCGCCGGGTTGAAGACGTCTTGGGTACGGTTCGTCTCCGAGACAAGCTGACCGTTGATCAAGTGGCCTACGATGTTCATGAGGGATTCCTCCTACATTCAAATAGTTAAAAATGGCTTCGGGGCTTACCAGAGACTGCGGTAGAGCTCGATGATCTCGGCCTCACTGGGGACGCGGGGATTGTTGCCGGGCGATCCTGACGCCAATGCCTGTTGGGCCATGGTTGGCATCCGTTCCAAGAACTGGTCTCGATCGATTCCAAACAGTGCCGGTGTCGGAACCTGCAATTCGTCATTGATGGCCTCAAGCTCACCAAGCAGCTTCCCAACAGCCGCGTCAACGCTGTCCGTGGCACTTGCGACGCCGATTGCACGCGCGCAATCGGCGTATCGATCAGGGGCTGCCGGGATGGAATAGGCGGTGACTGCAGGCAGTAGCATTGCGTTGGAAAGACCATGGGGCACGTGAAAGAACGCACCTATCGGCCGGCTCATACCATGCACCAATGCAACGGATGCGGCAGAAAACGCCATGCCGGCCAAGGTTGAACCGAGCATGACGGCTTCCCTAGCCACCCGATCATCTCCGCGGTGGAATACACGACGCAGATTGGGGCCGATCAGACGCATGGCCGCCAGAGCCTGCGCATCGCTGAACAGGCTGGCTTTCTTGCTGACATAGGCTTCGATCGCATGGGTCAGCGCATCGATTCCGGTATCGGCAGTCGCACGAGGCGGCAGGCTCAGCGTCAACTCGTAATCCACCAGTGCAGCGACAGGCATGAAACCTGCCCCCGCGCAGAGCATTTTCTCGTCGCTCTTTTCGTCAGTGATAATCGTGAAGCGGGTTACTTCAGAACCTGTGCCCGCAGTTGTTGGGATCGCGATGATGGGCAACCCGGCCTCGGTCACATCGCGTGGGAACTTATAGTCACGCATCTCGCCACCGTGTTTGGCCAGGATGCCGATGGCCTTGGCGCTGTCGATGGGGCTGCCCCCTCCAAGCGCGATAATGCTGTCGTAACCACCTTCACGAGCGGCAGCGACGCCAGCCTGAATCGAAGCGACAGTCGGTTCCGGCACGGTATCCGAGAAGACGTCGGCCTGGCTGCCGGCATCGGCCAGCACCTGTTGGATGCGACCGGCATAACCCAGCTCCACCATCATGCGGTCCGTGATGATCAGTGGACGCAGACAGCCGAGCCCAGACAAGATCTGCGGTACTTGCTGGCTGGCGCCGGCGCCGCTTTGCAGTATCCGGGGGAGAATGCTTACGTAAGCCATGGTGAACTCTCCTTTTTAAGCATGAGCGGGCCCGCGAAAAGGCTTAATCACTCGTTATTCAGGGGGGTGGGGTATTGAGGCGCTTCAGTCCCTGTGTGGCTATCGAACTGGAACCTCGGATCTCGAATCCTGACGACTAGCTCGGAAGGTACTCGTCGCTCCAGCTCTCGCTGACCGCTCCGACTTCCAACAATGAGCTGATCTGCTCAGCGCTGTAGCCCACTCGTTGGAGAATCTTGCGAGTGGAAGCCCCGAACTTCTCCGCCGGCGGAAGAGCGCGGATGCGCGAAACGCGCGGGCGAATTGCATAGGGATCAAGTTGCGTGATCTCATGGCCGCTCGGATGGTCGCTATAAACGCTGAAGGAGTAGCTGCCTTTGTCGACGCCGGGCTGACCATCGGCATCACGGCTGTAGCGCTGGCGCAGGCTGTCGATGTTGTCTGGAGATGCCGCCGCGATGTTCGCCGTTTGCAGGCGCTCCTGCAGCGAGGCACTGGACATTTTGCATATCGCGTCGTTCAGGAAAGACTGGCGGTCACCCGCCGAGGTCACGCCGGCGAGTTCAGCAATGGCGCTGAACTTGTCCAATTCGCTTTCGTCAGCGTCGAGATAGATCCAACCATCGGAGGTACGGTAAAAGCGTGACAGGTCGCTATAACCCATGGCTTCGCGCCCGGACGGTTCATCAAAGGGACCGCGCCCCTCGTAGTCGTAGCAGAACGGAATCTGAACCAGGTTGCCCAATGCTGCCAGCGAAGTGCGAGCTCTGAGAACTTCACCGGAGCGATGCTTGCGATACAGAGCTGTGGCAACACCGAGCGCAGCGGCAAAACCGCACATCACATCAATAGTGCCGACATGGGCATGCTCTTCTGGAGTATCCATGCCGCCACCGAAGCGCAGCATGATGCCAGTGGTCGCCTGAATCAGGTCATCGTATCCGAGGTAGTCGGTTCGCGGCCCACGTCGAGGTCCGCCAAAACAATCCAATTGGCAGAAGATCACTTCGGGATTAACCGCCTGCAGGCTCGCCTCATCCAGGCCCAAGGGAGCCAATTGACGATCCGGTGCGTTCATGACGATAACGTCGACCTCACGCACCAGCCGATTAAAGACCTCACGACCGTCTTGGTTATGGAGGTCGACCAAAACACTTTCCTTGCCACGGGCAGAGGAAAGACCGAATACCACCGTGTTCCAGGGGTCATAGTTTGGTACGGACGGATCCAGTTTGATCACGTCTGCGCCAAAACGAGCGAGAAACGAAGTGGAGTGTGGGCCGGCGATGACGTTAGTGAGATCAAGAATCTTCACACCGTCCAGCCAACCACCCTGCTCCTCCAGCCGAGGTTCCGGCAGGTTTGTCATCGGACGTTCCTGCAGCGTCGCCAATGCTTCGTCAAAAGTGACGTCTCGTCGAGAAACCGGATTAAGCATCGGCTCTGAGCAACCTTCCAGCCAAGCGACCGGCCCGGGTTGCTTCATGACGCCGTAATCGCGATCCGTTACGTCGATCACGAGGCCGGCGGTATTGGCATGCTTGTCATGGAGCCACTCCCGAGTGGAACGGTGTGGTGCCCCTGGGAACTGACCTTCACCAAAAATGACTTCCCATTCGGCAGCAGTCTTGGTGAGAAAGACGTCCTTCATCCTGGCTGAAATACGCGCTGCCCAGGCGGCCGGCAGCGGGTAAACCCCCAAAGAGGAATCGCCTTCCCACTGGTCAATGGGAAGATAGGGATTATCGACTCTAGGCAAACCTTCTGCGAGCATTTCTTCATACAGCCCCATGGCCTGAAGGCATCGCCTGGCATGCGAGCGGTGGGAAGGACAAACCGCATAGAATTTGCGTCCATCGGCACACTCGTAGGTTCGGTAGAAAGGGTCCAGATACTCCTGCAACTCCTCGTAGCTGAGGTTCAATGGCAGGTTCTCAGCCCTACGCCGCTCAATTTCCTTCTCGCGCAGCGTTTTGTAACGCAACGGATAGCCGTCTATCTTGATGGAGTTGTAAGAAAGGCCTTCCATGACAGCAGATGAAAGTGGCACTTCAATCTCATCGCCAAGACCATTCTTTTCCCGCGCCTGCAGAGCCAGCACAACCGCGGATACGGCCAGCATTGTGCCGTAGGCCGAGGCCAAGGGGAGTGGCGAGAAACTGGGGTTGATACCCATCAATACCCGGTTTTGACCCATGTCTGTAAACACGCCCGACGCGGAAGCGATAATGGCCTCCGTGGCACGCCACTCACGACGCAGCTCGTCGTTGCTGGAAAAACCAGGAATAGACAGTGTGATCAGTTCCGGACGGCTATGGCGCAGTTCCGAGAAATCCACCCCCAAACCCGCCATAACTCCTGGGCGAAAGTTTTCAATCGCCACATCAGCATTCGCAATCAGTTCGAGGGCTTGGCTCAGCCCTTCCGAACTCTTCAGGTCCAGACGAAGGCATTGCTTATTGCGGTTGAGCGTAGCGTTTGCAGGGCTATCCCAGAGCGGACCGTTAGGCGGGTCGATGTGAACGACAGTAGCGCCGAGATCGCCGAGGATCATCGCTACTGCAGCGTTATTTTTATGGCTTGACTATAGATCTTATCGCTAAAGAGGATCGCTGCCTTGAAGGGAGGTTTCGTCTCGGAAAGTCAACGCCTCCTGCAACAGCCATTCGGCGAAAGCCGCGGCATCCTGATTAACCATATTTTGTGGGGCATATGCGAGAAAAAACGCTTCTCGCGTAGTCACCGAATTTTCCAAGGGGGCAATTAGGCGACCGTTCTCCAGCAGGTGCTGCACTAGCGAGGAGCGCGCCAGCGCGACCCCCTGGCCATACTCGGCGACGGCAAGTGCGGAGATCAGCGTATCGAACTGCAACCCCTTGGACGAATCAACGCTGTCAGCGTGGTTTTTCTTCAGCCAAAATCCCCATCCTTCTTCATACCCCAACACATGCAACAACTGGTGGTGGGCCAAGTCGAGAGGTTGACTCAGCGGCCTATGCGGTGTTGGCAAACTCGGCGAGCAGACCGGCAAAAGCGTATCCCAAGTAAGGCGCTCCGATTTCAAGCCCCGCCAACGCCCCTGCCCGTGGCGGATCTCCAGATCAGCGTCGGTTTCAGAATCGTCAACCCAGATGTTGCTGTCGATCCGAATATTGATCTCAGGATTCAGGGTGCGAAATCGAGGCAGGCGCATGGCAAGCCAATGCGTGAAGAAAACCAGGCTAGTACGCACAACAAGCGTGCGGCGGTGCCCCTCCCCAAATATCTCGTCGGTTGACGCCGCCAGACACTCTACCGCCTCCCGCACGACGGGAAAATAGGACATGCCCGCCTCAGTCAGTTCTAGTCCCCGAGGCAATCGTTTGAACAGAGATGTCTCCAGTTGCGACTCCAGAGCCTTAATCTGTTGACTGATAGCCGCTTGAGTAAGGTTCAATTCCTGAGCCGCTTGGGTGAAGTTCAGGTGTCGAGCGGACGCTTCGAACGCACGAAGCCAGTTAAGCGGAGGGAGACGCTTTTTCACTTACGCGGATACCGGTCGACAGTCAATATTGGCTGGTGAATGTAACACCCGGCCAGACGCCAGAGGAAATGGAGAGGTCTATGGGGCAGGTCTTGCGTCATGTCCCTGCTTGCCTTGCATGATTAGCCGGCGCCCACCAAAGGTGAAAATGCGCCGTATCCATAGAAGTAGCAGACGGAATAATTCGTAAGGCAACTTTTGCGCACGGCAACAAGGTGCTGGCGCAATGACGTCCAACTCGCGATTCAACCCAACATTGCTGTTTCTGCTCTGCCGCGGCAAAGCCGCAGACCAACCCGGCGCCGGATGCTTATCTTGAATCCGCGAGGCGCGAACAAATTCCACCGAACGACGGCTTCACACCGTACATCTGACGTTTGACCTCAATGGGGTTAACCGTCTGCTGTAAGTCGCAAACGACCATTTCAAACCATCCGCGTTCACCCTCAATCCAACATCCCCTGCCGAACGATGAAATCCGCCACCTCGGCTACGCCCTGACCGGCGCGGATGTTGGTGAACACGAACGGCCGCTCGCCGCGCATCTTGCGTGCGTCGCGGTCCATCACTTCCAGCGATGCGCCGACATGCGGGGCCAAATCGATCTTGTTGATCACCAGCAGGTCGGACTTGGTGATGCCCGGCCCGCCCTTGCGCGGGATCTTGTCGCCGGCCGAAACGTCGATCACGTAGATGGTCAGATCGGACAGTTCGGGGCTGAAGGTCGCGCTGAGGTTGTCCCCGCCGCTTTCCACGAACACCACGTCGAGCTTCGGGAACCGTGACTGCAGTTCGCGCACGGCGGCCAGATTCATGGACGCATCCTCGCGGATCGCGGTGTGCGGGCAACCGCCGGTTTCGACGCCCATGATGCGTTCGGCCGGCAGCGCCGCGTGCTTGATGAGGAACTCGGCGTCCTCGCGGGTGTAGATGTCGTTGGTGACCACGGCGACCTCGTATTGGTCGCGCATGTGTTTGCACAGGGCTTCGACCAGGGCCGTTTTGCCGGAACCGACCGGGCCGCCGATGCCGACGCGGAGTGCAGCTTCTTGGCTCATTTTGTTCTCCTTTGAATTCGTGTCTGCAAGTTTTTATGTGCTGGGGTAACAGCGACTCATCAAGCTATCGGGGTCTGTTTCGGGCGCGATTCGAGGTATGTCGTTTCTGTTGGCGACTCGATGGTGGAAGCTTTTCCTGTTTTTGACGCTGAAGCACGTTTCGGGCGCGAATCGGCGTTCCCAATATTGATCCTGCTTGGGTGACGCGCCCGAGCCGATTTGTTCGGCGCATCCCTGCGCCTCACCCCTTCGGGGCTGACGTGAAAAATCGCTCCCGGCGATTTTTTCTTTGAGTGCGCAAAGAAACCGGCGAAAGAAACGCACCCCCAGGATCGCTTGTCCCTGACAGGCAACCTCGCGAACGCACGCCTGAACGGGGCCCGCAGCCATTCGCGTCCTGCGAAGGGCTGCTTGGCCGGCGTCCTGCCGGAACCCCTACTAAGTCTAGTAATGTTTGCTACGTTTATCCTTGTTCTATTCTATAGATATGATAGAATTACTGTTTCCCTATGGACTCGATAGCCTGGAATACTCTTGGGTGA
>NZ_JARRQY010000098.1:0-6506 GCF_037381185.1 Acidihalobacter sp. | reverse complement strand
CCAGATGTTTGCCGCCCAGTTCTATCGCTTTGACAAACCCCGTCGCTGGATCAACTCCGGTGGATTGGGCACCATGGGTTTTGGTCTGCCGGCGGCGATCGGTGTGCAGATGGCCCATCCCAAGGCGGATGTGGCGGTGGTCACCGGTGAGTCGAGTATTCAGATGTGTATCCAGGAGCTTGCCACCTGTCTGCAGTATGATCTGCCGATCAAGATCATTCTGCTGAACAATGGCTATATGGGGATGGTGCGTCAGTGGCAGGAGTTCTTCTACGACAGCCGCTACTCCCAGTCGGTGATGAGCGTGACACCGGATTTTGTCAAGTTGACGGAGTCTTATGGTCACATCGGCATGCGGGTCGAGAAGTCGGAGGATCTGGAAGGGGCGATGAAAGAGGCCTTCTCCCATAAAGACCGCCTGGTGTTCCTTGATGTGGTGGTCGACCCGACTGAAAATGTCTATCCGATGATTGCCGCGGGCAAGGGGCATCATGAGATGTATCTGTCACCTGGGAGTGAGTTGGTCTGATGATCTGAAATTCCGAACGCGGCCGTTAGCTGCGGTCGGAACGGTCGGGCACCGCGCAATAGTGTGAACAGTCCCTAAGGATCCCTGATCTCCCGGCCCATGCCGTATTTCAGCTTGTGCACCGGCAGATACCAGAGCAGGCCGTCGATCAGCATCAGGAACCCCGCGCCGGCGAGGATGTAGTCGGTGATGCTGTAGGGCCCGCCTCCCAGCAGCTTGTTCATCGCGATCCCCAGACCGATGAAGGACACGCCGGTGCGGATCAGCGACAGCCCCGTTCGGGCGCGGGCATACGATGTCCGGTGGCTGGCGGCGATGGTGCGTTGCGCAGCGAGCAGATTGCGCTCGCGCGCCAGATGCGTGCGCTCCTTGCTGGCCGGGACCGGACGCAGGATGGTGCAATACTGCGGAATTGCGGCGGTGAGCCGGGCCAGCAGCGGTTCGTTCGCCGCTCTGGCGGGTGCGTCATCCAGATGATAGCGCTCGGTAAAGCGGATGTTCTTCTCGGTGATGTCCATCAGAACGCTTTGGCAGGGCAGGTCCATGCGCGAGCCGCGGACCTTGAGGTAATCGAACAGGCCGACGCCGGCCAGCACGATACCGGCCACGAGCACGGCGAGATGATGCGGCGCCAGCACGTTGTGGTCCATGCGCGTCAGCGCGTTCGACAACGCCACCATCGCCAGCCCCCAGCGCAACAGCTTCATCGCGGTTCGCGCCCGGGCGTGGCCGGTGCGGTGGCAGGCGAGCTTGGTGCGCCACAGGGCCATGGTGTTGCGCCAGTAGGCCAGGCCGGTGCGCTCGATGCCAATGAGCAGCTCCGCCTTCGCGTGGAGATAGTCCTGGATGTACCAGCACACGTCCTCGTTGAGCGCGACGCGAAACTCGTAGTCCGCGGCGGGAACGAGCTGTCTGACTTGCTCGCGCAGCGCCTCGCTGCGTGGATCGGCGGCGGCGATCACCACGGTCTCGCCCAGTTGCATCACCGGGAACCAGCCGCCGGCGCGCAGCACCTTGCCGTCCAGCCCCGCGAACAGGTGCGACGGCACCGGCAGCCGTTCGTCGTACTGTACGGTCAGGCAATCGTAGTGTCTGGACAGGGAGGTCAGCAGCTCGCAGCGCGAAACGCCGTATTCCTGCAGCAGCACGCGCTCCAGGTCGACGCCCCGAGCGGTCGCGCTGCGCTGCGCGGCGTCGAGCAGCGCGGCATCGATAACGCCGTCTTCGACCAGGGCACTGTACGGGTTCGTTTCAGTCGCCATGGCGGTAGTGCTCTCTGTTCCAGGCGACTTTCGGCTCGCTGTAGTCGGCGTCGGCGATCTCGAAATCCTCGTCGCAAAAGGACGAGCGGCGCTTGATCCGTTCGGCGGGCACATACCAGCGCAGCCCGTCCGCGATCAGGTACAGGCCGATCAGGACGAGGGCGATGTCGAAGGCGGACCAGAGCGTGTTCGCCCTGCCGAAGAAGCCGAAATAGATGAACAGGCCGGCGCCGATCGACATTATGCTGAAGCCGGTGCGGATGAACGCCATGCCCGTGCGCGCGCGCGCCATCACCGTACGCAGGTGCGACATCGCGTTGCGCTTGTCGGCCAGCGTGGTGCGCTCCAGCGCCAGCCCGGTGGTGGCCCACACACCAGGGCATGCATCGGCGGCATTCGCTTCCTCCACCGGGTCGCGCAGCGCGGCGTAGAGGCACGAGGACGGGAAAATCGTATCCCACAGGCCGCGCCGGCCGCTGACCTTGCTGACGTTTTCCAGCGCGGCATCGCCGGCGTGCCGCCCCGGCCGGTACCAATGGAAGCCTTCGGCCAGCATCAGCACACCGATGGCGATCAGGGCCCAGTCGAAAACCGACCACGGGCCGGGGTGGAACTTGCGGATGAAGGCGATGCCTATCCCGGCGAAGGCGGCGCCGGTGCGTGAGAACGCGAGCCCGGTGCGCGCCTTGGCCATCATGGTGCGCAGATAGGCCAGCACGGTCCGCTCCTCGGCAAGCGTGGTGCGGTCGTTGGCCAGGAAGCGGCGCCGCTCGACGGGCGAGAGCGCGTCCCAGTGCTCGCGCAGCACGCCGGCGCTGTCGACCACGGCGCTTCTTTGAAAGTCGAAGGTACCGCCCGGATCGGAAACTTCCAGCGCGGTGTAGTCGTCCGGAACGTCGTAGGGCGGATAGGGCTTGATGGCCTGCGCATGTCTGCGTGTCGGCAGATACCAGACCATGCCGTTGATGACTGCGGCCATGCCCAGGATCAGCAACGGAACTTCGAACCACAGCAGCACGCCGCCGCCGAGCAAGCGCAGAAATCCCACCGCGATGCTGACGAAGGCCAGCCCCGTGCGGGTGAGCGCGAGCCCGGTGCGACCGCGCGCCAACTGCGTGCGCTGGTCCGCGTAGCGGGTGCGGAGCACGGCCAGATACGTGCGCACCTTGGCCAGCGGCGTGCGTCCGCCCGTGACCGGGAATTCGGGGTTCAGGTCCGCGCTGTTTTCGATCAGGCGGACGAGGTCGGCGCGCGTGGCGACGCGGAACGTGATGTCGTCGACGCCGAGCGTTGCGCGGATGCGGCGCCGCAGCTCCGCATCGTCGGGCGTGCAGGCGACGACCTCGGCGCGGTCCTTGTCCCACGTCAGCGGTAGCCAGAGTTCGGCTCTGAGTGTGTCGACGTCCAGCCGTCGCAGAATCGATTGCGAGGCTGTCAACCCCTCGTCGTACTCGACGATCGGGTAATCGTACTGCTCGGATAGATGGGCGAGCTGTTCCTGTTTCGTGAGGTTTTGCGCGAGGATCGTCTTTCTCCGGGGAATCTGGTTCTTGTCGCATCGAGCGTGTTGAATTACGCGCGATGTAACTCGACTTCGACCGAACTTTCTCTCTCCGAGTTCCCTGTTCCGTCGAAGCATGACGGTGACAATCACAGGATACATGTTCCGGTTCGAGTCAAGTGAGGGCGCGCGCCGGGAGGGTTTGAAATCATGTCTGACTGAAGACGCACGCGTGCACTGCAATCGGAACAAGAGTCCAGACGCTACTGACGCACGAATTTGAACCTAAAACGGTAGCTTTCAACGCTTGATGCTGAAAGAAGACAGGGGGGCGATTGCAAGTCTGATGACGCCAAGGTCCGAACCGAGGGTTTTCTCGCAGGCGTTCCCTCAGGTGTTTCATGTTTTGATAACTTCTGGTTATTCAAAGGCATTCAAAATAAGCCTTTTGTATGTTTTGTCGTTGACTTTTTTGAATGCACCTAGTGGATCACGGTCTCCAAGGTTCAGCATTGTTACCGCGCAGTAGGTTATGGATTTTTCAACTTCATGCAATGTGGCAGTGACATTGGGGTGTCTGATCCATAGATTTTTTGAGAAAGTGGGAGTCCATATCATGGAGTACTGAGGTTCGTCGTATTGAAACTTCCAGCCGCGGAGATTTTCTCCGTGCCTCACTATCAGCCAAAACAACACCCTTATCGGAGTGTTTTCTTGGGATTCGTACTCAAAGATAAGCATGATGGTCTGTATATTATGGGGGGGCTAAAGAAAGATGCAGGCAATTTCGCATGAAACGGAGGTCGCTAGTGTCCAATAAAATACTCGTCCCAAGACGCGATCAAGTTTTGTAGTATGCATGTAAAGTACGTTGGGGTCTGGTGACATGCTGAAAAATTTTACAAATTGATATGTCGCCCATCTTGGCAAGGAGAGGGCTTGTGCAACGCCTATAATGTTTGGGTAGCCAGTTAACTTATGGTCTAAGCCGCTCTTCAATTGATCATTGTTTTTAAGTTTTTTGATGGTTGTTTCTCCAAATGCGATGCATAATATCGACGTAACCATCATGCCTAAAAGGCCGGCTAAGAATAAGGCTAGTAGGCTGTTGCTATTCATTGTCTGGATAACAGTCGCATGATTTTTTGTGTGGCGTTTCGGTACGGTGCTCTGGGAAGTGATTCGTACTTGCCGTTTCTTATGTCGCCATCTCGGCTGCATTTAAGTTCCCGGTGGCTAGGTTTATCCAGCTGGCGGCCTTAAGGCTGAGACTGGCGCTTCTCTTGAAACTTGGTGGGGGGCTGCTGCTTCGCTATTCTCTCGAAGGGGGTTAGGAAAATATCCACGGAATGAAGCCGCACAAGAATATTCCTGATATTGCAAATATTAGTGTCCAATAAAATATTCGTCCTAGAATCCTGTCGAGTTTCGTGGTGTGGGTGTAAAGTAGATTGTGGTCTGGAAGAAGTCCGTAAAATGTCCCGCGCCTGCGTACAATCCATTTTGGTAAAGATAAGGTTTGAGCTACGCTCATAATGTCCCACCCACTGTAGAACTCTAAGCCAAGGTGGTTCTTGACTTCGGGGTTTTTCCGTAAACGTCTAACGGTGACTTGGCCAAAAACAACCCAAAGAATAATCGCGATGAACATTGCAAGAAATGCAATATCTAAAACGATCGAGGAAGCTATAGAAAAGAAATGATCCATAATCTGGACAGCCAATGCAGGATATCGTCGTAACGGCCCCATGTTTTCCCGATGTCTTGCTGCTGCAAGGTCTGAGGTGATCGAAATCCAGCCGGTTGGTGTAACTGCAAGAGCGGCAGCTTCTATAGCCTCGAACGTAGCCATTTTGGCCAATCGGACTTAATTGATGCTTGTCACGGCTATCCAGATGAGTACGCAAACCACCGCTTCAATGAGTGTCCAATAAAAAAGTCTGCCGATGAAACGATCCATTTTCGTCGTATGCTTATAAAGCATCTCAGCATTCGGGAGTAGGCTAAAAGTTCTTTTGCTGGAACGAAACGTAAGCGATTTTGGCCAGGAGAGCGCCTGCGCGACGCCCACGATGTCCATCCCGCTTACATACTCCATTCCCAGTTTATGTTTTGTTTCTGGGTTTTTTCTCAACCGCCTAACAGTGATTTGTCCAAAAACAACTTGAAGAATCAAGGCGATGATTATGGATAATAAAGCTAGAAGGCCTAAAGTCGTATCAATCTCCTCATGAGTCATGGCTGTGGCATCCTGGCCATAATTTTGTCGTAGAACCTTCCTTTATCGCATTCTCAGACGCAGTCAAATATCTGCTCCAAGTGGCATGCTGACACATTATTTGTCCATGACAGCTTTAATTTAAGCCGCTATCCAGGAGAGCAGTACACATGAGAACAAACCGAGTGTTGCCGCAACGCCTGTCCAATAGAATGCTCGGGCTAGGATGCGGTCGAATTTTGTAGTATGCCTATACAGTAGTTTGGTGTCGGGCAGCATGCCGTATAGTGTCCCAGACCGTCGCGCTATCCACTTGGGCATCGAAAGGGCTTGTGCAACGGTTACAATATCCCAGCCGCTATATAGTTCCGCCCCAAGCTTTCCTCTAGTCTCGGAATTTGTCCTCAGTCTCCTGACGGTAACTTCTCCGAAAACGACCCATAGGATGGCTGCCACGATACCCACAAGCGAAAACACACCGAACAAAACTAGTACCGCGTTATTACTCATAAGCTGGATAGCCAATGCATAATTTTGTCATATAGCGTTCCGGCGTAATGCTCGGATAAATTATTCACGCCAACCGAGCCTGTTGCTGCCACACCAGCTACTATCAAGCCACCGATAACCAGTCCCACCCATCCAATCGGTGTTAATGCAACTACAAAACCTAAGGCATACATGCCGACAGAAGTTGCGATGGATCCTGTTAGTGCAGTCATCGTGAAACTCAGCGATTGGACGAACATTTCCCTTTCCCAATTACCACCAGCCTTGTAGTCCGTGTAAATATCGCCCACGCGACTGCCGAAGTCGATGACGGCCAACCCATTCCCAAGAAACTTTGCGTGCCGCGAAGCGGACCAGATCGGTGGCCTCGACACTGGACCCGACGTCGAGCCGGGAAGCCCGTCCAGTGCGTCGAATGCGCTCGAACATCCGTTCGTCGTTGGCGCGCAGCAGTCGCCGCTGGCGCTTGGGCAGACGAGACTTGAT
>NZ_JARRQY010000097.1:0-6603 GCF_037381185.1 Acidihalobacter sp. | reverse complement strand
GATTCCCAGATGCGTAATGTTCATGATGACGACTCCTCTCGGTCTGGCGCTCGCCGCGCCGCTTCCGTAAAGGTGGCACATTGGCCGGCAGGGTGAGGGAGAACCCATGTCATCTGATTTATTACTGACGTGCCCGGAGGCGTCGCCTGAAACATCTCGGAAACCCTTCAGATCGAGCCGGACGGTAAACTCAGCGCTTCGTGGTCACAACGTCCATAGTATTGTGCCATCAACGCCCCTCAGAGCCATTGCAGCCCGCGCGGTTCCAGCTGACCACCTCGCACACCGGAGTCCAACAAGATGCAGAGCTATCCCGCTGCGTACCAGCCGACTCAAGGCTCCGCCCTGGAGGTCGACAAAAATTTCTACCAGCGCATTGCATCCGACCACGACGGGCGCGAGCTGATCGAGTCGATCGTCGTACCGATCCGCTCGGGCCGGGCGTGGACCGTGCCCGCCGGCCATGTGTTCCGCGTGGTGACGATCGAGGGCCCGCAGATCGCGGATCTCAACCTCTGGAACCGGCACAATCCGCGCGAACGGATGTGGGCGTCGCGCACCCGCCAGCTCCAGCGCGCGCACGTGAGCACTTTCGACCGCCTGTGGTCGACGCTGCCTTATCTGCGCCCGCTGGTGACGATCACCGACGACAGCCTCGCCGACTACAGCCCGGACGAATACGGCGGCCACGTACACGACCTGCTCGGCACGCGCTGCGATCCGTACGTCAACCGCATGCTCACGGGCGAGGACTTTCATTTTCATTGTCACTCGAACCTGACCCGCGCGATCGCGCCATACGGCCTCACCGAGTTCGACGTCCACGACGTGCTCAACGTCTTCCAGTGCACCGGCCTGAATCTGGAAGACAAATACTTCATGAAGGCCTGCCCGGCGAAGAAAGGCGACTATCTGGAGTTCTTCGCGGAGGTCGATTTGCTGTGTGCGCTGTCGACCTGCCCCGGGGGCGATCTGTCGGTGCCGCTGTGGGGCCCGGACGCACGCGACCCGCTGGACGTGTGCCGACCGCTCGGCATCGAAATCTACCGGCTCGCGCCGCAGCTGCTGGAAGGCTGGTCATCGCCGCCGGTCGCCGCCTACCGCGGCCAACACGGAATGGCGCTGCAGCAACCGCCGTGGGAGCGCGACGGCTGACACCCGCATTTGAACTCCCCCACTCGCAGGGCGGATCGGACAGCCCCCCTCGCCGGAACGCATGCACTGCCATAATCGACGCTTCACATAGGACAGCAGCATTTTCAGGGACCGAATCAATGCTCAAGTACTGTTTGCTCGCCGCCATCCTCGCGATCAGCGGACACGCCCTGGCGGCGCGCACCGACGCTTCACCGGCCTTGGTCGGCAGCCGGCCCATGAGCGTCATGGCCCCGAAACGCGGCAAGAAAATCCACGTCAGGCTCTGGTACCCCGCCGCGACGGGCGGCAAACCCGGACTCATCGGCGCGACCAAGGTCTTCAAGGGTGTCGCGGCCTCGTCTGATGCGCCCATGGCCACAGGCGTGTTCCCACTGGTTCTGCTGGCCCACGGTGGGTTGCGGGCCGCGCCGGGCCTGGGGAATTGGATTGCCGCCGATCTGGCGCGCAAGGGATACGTCGTCACCTTGGTTCACGCGCCGCTTCCCAACGAACTCAGCGCCCGGGGCGCCGTGCGCGAACTCTGGCTCCGACCCGGCGACCTGTCGGCTGCGCTGACCTCCGTGATGCGCACTCCCAAGCTGGCCAGGCATCTGCAACACGGAGCAATCGGAGTCGTCGGCTTTCTGCGCGGAGGGACCTCGGCTCTCGCCCTGGCCGGTGCCCGGCTCGATGTTCGGCGGTACAGACATTCGTGCGACAAGCCCCGGACCAGCGCCGACTGCCGCTGGTTCGCCCACAACAAGGTCGACCTGCGTACGGCCGATATCGACCAGGCGTTTCGCTCCTTCCTGGACAAGCGCATCAAGACCGCCGTCGTCGTCGACCCCGAGTTGTCCGGGTACTTCACGCCGAAAAGTCTGTCGAGCATCGGCATCCCGGTGGAACTCATCCGGCTCGGCTCCGGCTCCGGCTCCGCCACCGTTCCCGGTTTCGACGCGGCCGCACTGCTCAATTCCGTTCCCGACATTCACCACGACATCGTGAAACACGCAACGGCCTTCAGCAGCTTCAGCCTGTGCACCGCGCGCGCGTCGAGGTTCCTGCGCGCCGCGCCGGGCAGCGAGCCGATCTGTGGAGAGGGAAACGAAGCACGGTCGAGAATGCATGCCCGGATCGCCGGCCTCATCGAAGCGAGCCTTCAACGCACACTGCCCCTCCCGCATCGCGGCAAATAGCGGGGCGCGGTGCCTTGCTGCCTGGCCTTTGACTCACACGTTCTTCAGCAACAACCCCGCGGCAATGGCCAGCATCATCACGCCGACGCCCATGTCCAGCCGCTTCCAGGCACCCGGGCGCTCGAACACCGGCCCGACCAGACGCCCGCCGTAACCGAGCAGGAAAAAGAACGCGAAGGAGGCAAGCGTCGCCCCCGCCGCGAAGGCGGCCTTGGCCTGCGGGAAACTGCTGGAGACGCCGCCGATGACGACGACCGTGTCGAGATAGACATGGGGGTTCAGCCAGGTGATGGCCAGGCAGGTCGCCATCGTCGGCAGGAAGCGCTCGCCTGCGCGCACCTTGGGCAGGTGTTGCGCGGGCATACGCCAGGCGTTGCGCAGCTTCATCGCGCCGTACCAGCCGAGAAAAACGATGCCGGCCGCCTTCAGACCCAATGCCAGATAATCGTTCTGGCCGCCCAGATATCCGCCCACGCCGAAGGTGCCGACCGAGATCAGCACCGCGTCGGAAATGGCCGCCAACAGGCACACGGCGAACACGAAACGCCCCAGTATGCCTTGGCGCAAAACGAAGGCATTCTGTGCGCCTATGACGAGAATCAGCGAAAAGCCGAGCAGCAGGCCGGCGAGAAATGCATTCATCGAAGCTCACCAGGAACAGCGGGAAAGGTGGCGGATTGTTCGCGAACGCCGGCCGCGGCGGCAAGCACCGTTAAAAACCCATAGGCTGCCTGAACGTTTTTAATGCAACGGCGCCGTTCCGCACGCATAGCGGGTAAGGTATGCCGACGCGCACACGGCGATCTAAATTCGTCCCGGAGCCGATGAGAAGGAAACTCGATCCCAAGCAGACAGCAGCCTTCCAGGCGGTAGCGGAACGCGGCTCGTTCGAGGCCGCAGCCGGCGTGCTGCACGTCTCACCGGCTGCCATCTCCGTACGCGTGCGCAGCCTCGAAACGGCGCTCGGCTACGCGCTGCTGGAAAGAGGACGCCCGTGTCGAACGACACCGGCAGGGCAAACGCTGCTGCGCCATTTGCGCCAGATGCACGCGCTCGAGGAGACCCTGTTCGCCGAACTCGATGGCACGCACCAGCGGACGCTGGGATTCACCCTGGCGACGAACGCCGACAGCCTGGCGACCTGGCTGCTGCCCGCACTGAACGCGCCCGTGACCGATCTCGATATCGCCCTGGATCTCGTGGTCGACGACCAGATGCATACGCATCGGCTGTTGAACGCCGGGCGGGTCAACGCCTGCGTGTCCGCGCTGGCCGAGCCCATGTCCGGCTGCGTGGCGCTGCCGCTGGGGCGGATGCGCTACCGGCTGATGGCCGCGCCGCAGTTCGCGCGCACGCACTTCCCCGACGGCTTCACGCGCGAAGCCGCGCGCTCGGCGCCGGCCGTGATCTTCAACGACAAGGACGCCCTGCATGACGAGGTGGTCGGCGCGCGCTTCGGCCTGGCCGCGGGCGCCTATCCCATTCACAGCGTGCCCGCCTCGGAGGCGTTCGCCCAGGCCATACGGCTCGGCCTGGGCTATGGCCTGCTACCCGAGGAACAGGCCTATGCCAAATCCGAATGCGCGCCCCTGACGGACCTGCTTCCGGATCTGGAACACGACGTGGCGCTGTACTGGCACTGCTGGAAGGATCAGGTACCGCGCTTCGCCGAGCTGACGCGCCGCGTAGTGGCCGCCGCCCAAGCCGCGTTGATCCCGGCATGAACACACCATCGAACCCACACCCCAAAACAAGCCACTATTCCTCTCCCTAGATCTTTTACAATCCCCTCATGCACGATGAAGAGCAGAAACTGCGCGCCCATCTGAACGCCGAGACCGGCAAACTGGAATGGGCCGAAGTGGAACGCCATTTCGCACGCGGCTCGGTGGTGAAGGTGGACGCGCCGCTGGATCTGGTCGAGGTGGCGGCCCGCATGGCCCGCGACGATGCCGAGGCGATCCGCGGCTGGATGACCGACGGCACCCTGGCCAGGGCCACGGAGGAAGACGCACGTGCCTGGGGAAAACGCCGACCGCTATTCTGGGCGGTGGTCGCCGCGCCTTGGGTGCTGGTCCAGGAAATCGAACACAGCGACAGCTAAGCACCGCCCTATCGATTCGTCAGCCGATCAGCGGCTTGCATCGAGCCGCGATGCGAATCCGCGATGCGAATCCGCCATGCGAGCCAACCCGGAATACCGCCCGCAAATACGCCGCCGACCGCCAAAACAAGCATGATCGGAAACGTCAGCGGCCACATGAAGACCACCATCGTAAGCGCCTCGTAGTCGGGCAACATGGTGGAAAGCAGGAAAATGCAGACCAGGGTCATACCGGCAAAGGCGCCGACTGAAACGTACCACCACCGGCGAAACGGCAACTCCCCACGCGTGGGCGTTTTGACCAGGACACGGCGTATGAGCATTGCCAGCAGGAAATAGGGAAGCAGGAACAGCAGGCTGAGCGACATCAGCCCTGCCGCGCCCTGCACCAAGCTCACCACGCCGATGCCCTGGATCTGAAGAACCGTGCGGATCACGATGCCCAGAACCGCGGGCGGGAGCAAGCCGGCCAGCGGGAACGTCCGAAGGAATCTCCGCACCGAAAGCGGCGCGGCTTGCCGTTCCTGCGACGTTTCCATACGCAGCCGCCTCATGCAACGCTGAACTCACATCCGCGGCGGCAACCTTGTCGCGAGCGGAAACCGACGCCCTCGATTTCAACCGAGGACCGAGCCATGAGGCCCGGCACGCCCGAAACCGCCCTCGGTCGCAACCCGCCTGTATATACTTCGAAGCCACTTCTGAATAACGCAGAACGACAAGGGAGCGACAGCAATGCCGGAAGGACATTTCGATGCACCGGTCTTCTTCAAAGAACAGCAAGAAACGACCGTCGACATCTCAGAAACCCCTTACTACTAAAATGACGAAGGACGACCGACCTACGTCAAAAAGCTTCCGAACGGCGTGACGCCGCTCGTCCCGGCAGCCACCGATCCCAACGTCGCCATCGGACGGGGATATGTCGTTTCCGAAGTCATCGGCGTCAAGCCGACGCCGCCGTACGGCGTGGAAACCCAACTGGAGTTCATTGCGGACGACGTCGTTTACGAACCCATGTGGGCGACCCGCGATGTGGCGACGGCGTTCGGCATCACGCTGGTGGAAAAAGGACAGGCCGTGCCACTGAGCAGCCCGGTCACCGAGCTCTCACAGATCGAGTACGAATACGGCGTCTTCGCCGGGCATTGGTCACCCTATCAAGGCACCGGCAACAAGTTGCTGACCGTCGTCTGCACCGACCTCGAGCACCACGACTTCCCGCATATCTTCGCGTCGATCGATCCCCAGCAGCCGCTGGTCATCTCGGTCGGGCGCTACTGGCCCAGGCTGAGCAAGATCCGCCTGGCCGACCTTTGGGTGCCACGCGGCAGCGCCCTATATATACCGCCCAAGCCGAAGCTCCTGGATCAGGAGTGCATCGACCTGCACAACAACCGCAATTCGGCGCGCGCGTGCTGGGGAAGCCTCGAGCAGAACAGCGTGGCGACCAAGACGCTGCTGTAGGCAAAGCACGGGTATTTCTACTGGTTCTGGAACGCCACGCCCACCGTCCATACGAACCTGTCCCCGAAGGCATAGACAGGTTGCTTCCGTGCCGCCCCGTGCCTGAATGCAGGCCCGAGGCGTTGACCCGCAGCGTCCGGGTTAAAACCGTACGCGCCCGCAAACCAGACGACGAGTCAGGATGCACTACGACCGTACCGCCACCACAGCCTCGCTGTTCGTCATCGCGACCGGGACCCTATGGGGCTTCTACTGGCTACCGATCCGCCGCCTAGCGAACAACGGGCTATCCGGAGCCTGGGGCACCCTGGCGGTCGTCGCGGCCGCCGCGCTGCTGCTGGCCCCCTTCGCCGTCAGGGCACGGCATCGCCTTGCGCGGTCCGATCGGCTGGGACTTGCATCGCTCGCCCTGGGCGGCGCCTCGTTCGTCCTCTACTCGGCCGGCCTGGTCTACGGACGGGTCGCCATCGTCATCCTGATGTTCTACCTGACGCCGGTCTGGAGCACACTGATCGGACGCTATGTCATGGCTTGGCCGACCCCGTGGCAACGGCTGGCCGCCATCGCCATGGGCATCGCCGGTCTCGGACTCGTCCTGGGCGCGGGCGGCCAATCGCCGGTTCCGCACGATCTGGGTGACTGGCTGGGGCTCGCCTCCGGCGTGTTCTGGGCGATAGCCTCGACAGGCATCAGGTTGCG
>NZ_JARRQY010000096.1:0-6615 GCF_037381185.1 Acidihalobacter sp. | reverse complement strand
GCAGTACCTGTATTACCGCGCGGGGGCTTCATGACCGTACTGGTCGGTATTACGACATTCGGTCCGCGGCCGTCGAAACGCTACGAACTGCCGCGTGGCTATGTGCAGGCGGTGACCCGCGCCGGAGGCATTCCGGTCGGGTTGCCGGCGCAGCGCAAGCCGCAGCCGGAGGTCGTCAAGCGCCTGGACGCGCTCATTCTGATCGGCGGCGAAGACATGGACCCCACGTTGATGGGCGACATGCCGCAGCGGCCGTTCTTTCGTCTCAGCCCCGAGCGCGACCGCGCCGAACTGGCGCTGGCCCGCGCGGCCATCGACAGTGGCCTGCCGACGCTGGGCATCTGCCGCGGCATGCAGGTGCTCAATGTCGTGCTGGGTGGCCGGCTGCACTTGCACCTTCCGGAGGTTTACGGCGAGGAGCAGGCACATGTGCTGCCGGAGTGGGGCACCATCCCGCACGAGGTGCACCTGACCGGCAGCAGTCGTCTGTCCGTATGGTTGGGCACCGAATACGTGTCGGCGGCCTGCTCCTGTCATCATCAGGCCGTTTCCTCACTCGGCCAGGGGCTGGCCGGAGTCGGCTGGGCGCCGGACGGCGTGCTCGAAGCCTTCGAGCACGAGACCCACCCGTTTCTGGTCGGGGTGCAATGGCATCCCGAACTGAATGCCGCCAACGACCCGCTCCAGCAGCGTCTGTTCGACGTGCTCGTGCAGCAGGCCGAAGCGTTGCGTGCGCGGCCCGCCGTTGCGATGTGACCGAGTTTCCAAGTTTTTACCAAGGGGGAATGCATGGACTGGAAGAACGCCTATCGTTCGCTGTATTACGCGGATGCCGAGATTCCCGATCTCGATCTGGACCCCGCGCGTACCGCGCTGCTGGTGATCGACATTCAGAACACATATTTCGACCGTCCTATGCGGCGTGAGGACGTACCCGAGGCCGATCTGGCCGAATGGGAACGCTGGCAGCCCTTCGACCGCCGCATGAAGGAGGTTGTGCTGCCGACCGTCAAACGTTTGCAGGAGCGCTTCCGTGCGCAGGGGCGCGACGTCTTCCACGCGCGCATCGCCTGTCTGACGGAAGACGGCCGTGACCGTTCGCTGAGTCAGCGTCGGCCGGGATTCAATAACATCATGCTGCCCAAAGACGAATTCGCTTCGCAGATCGCCCCGGAAGTGGCGCCTTCGCCGGGCGAGGTCGTCGTCACCAAGACCACCGATTCGGCATTGACCGGCACCAATCTGCGTCTGGCGCTGCACAACATGGGCATCTACCATGTCGTCGTCGCGGGCATTTTCACCGATCAGTGCGTTGCCTCGACGGTGCGCAGCTTGGCCGACGAAAGCTTCGACGTGGTGCTGATCGAGGACGGCTGCGCCGCGATCAGTCAGGAACTGCACGAGCACGAACTGACCATCATTAACAATATCTACTGTCAGGTGGTATCGGCAGACGATGTACTGGGAATACTGGGGTGGTAGAAGGAACCGTATCGCTTGGCAGTCGACCTGGAAAGATTATCGTTTGCTATTGCGAGACCTGGTTTTGAGACATCTGCCTCTGATTTAAAGTGTAGTTCGAAAGCGTGTAGTGGATTGGCAGCGATTCACAACAGATTCTCCTACCTATTTGATCCGCGCTCTCACAACAGCCAAAGAAAATAAAAATGATCGAGTTTCTATATTACCGGTGTCCTTGTTAACAACGGGCTTATTGGTCGTGTCACCTGGTCCCGACCTGCTGCTTATTCAACATGCCCGTCGACGGAGGGTTTTATTGAACCAATACCCCGTTGAAGGGCGAGAATGGGGGACGGCGAAAGAATAGGGTCATCTGAATGTCCATATCGGGGTAAGGTTGTTGAAGATATGAATCTGCGCACCTTGGAAACATTCGTTGCCGTCGCCAAGTACTTGAACGTCACTCACGCGGCGGCGCAGATTCACCGTGCCCAGTCGAGTGTGTCGGAGCAGATCCAATCTCTTGAGGCGGATTTTGGCGTAGCGCTTTTCGATCGTTCCGGACGTAAATTGTCGCTGACGTCAGCTGGGGTGTGCCTGCTGGAATACGCGCTTGAGATGCTTGCGCTCGCCGATGAGGCTCGAGGAGCTGTGAAGGATGCTGTCGGTCTGGTCGATGGCTCGCTCTCGGTTGGAGGGTTGGAAACCCTGTGCGCGAAGCGGTTGGTGGCGCCTGTCGCAAAGTTCTGCAGGCAATTTCCAAAGGCGGAAGTTCGGCTTGAATCGAGCGGTAGTGAAAACCTGCGCAATGAAGTGAAATCGGGCCGGCTCGACGTGGGTTTCATGTTCGGTCCCGCTCCAGACGACCCTGAGCTTGATGGCGAGGCGTTGACGGCTGAACCGCTAGTCATCATCGTTCCGACGAACCATCGATTTGCCGGGAGTGATGCACTTACCGCAGCCGAGTTCGCCGATGAACCTTTTCTCGTTACCGAAGTGGGTTGCGTCTATCGGCGAATGTTCGATGAGGTTTTTCCCGCATCCGCGAAGGTTCGTCCGTCTATCGTCGGTGAGTTCTCGAGCATTGCGGCGATCAGGGGTATGGTCGAGGTGGGGCATGGCTGTGCACTGGTCCCGCGAGTCGCCGTGGCCGATGCCGTAGCCGACGGTAAAGTGGGCGCATGTTCGTGGAATGATGGCGTGGTTTCCACTCCGTTGAGTGTGATCTGGCGCCGAAGGCGTATACAGGCCCGCATACTGCGCGAGTTTCTTGCAACGACGCGTGAGAACCTCAGGGACTGAGCCGGACACGAATGTCTGATTGTCGTTACGCTGCTGCCGATACCCGCGGTAGTGAGGGGTAGGGAGGGACCCGCTGATGCGTGGTACGCGCGCGAGTAGCACTCAACGCGGTGATCGCACGCGTACCACGCATCAGCGGGTCCTTATGCGCGGCACTTCAGATGAGGCGCTGTCCACCGTCGACGTGAAACACGGTGCCCGTTACGAAGCCGTTGTGCATTAGCGCATCTATGGCATGAGCGATATCCGCGGGTTGTCCGATTCGAGCGACAGGTAGTCGTTTGGCCATACTGTCTAGCGCAGCGTCCTTGCCGTCGCCTGCAACAGCGTCCCAGATTGGTGTGTCGACCCAGCCCGGAGAAACGACGTTGACTCGGATCGGCGCCAATTCTATCGCCAGTGCATACGCCAGCGATTCAAGCGCTCCGTTGACGGCGGCGACAACGGTTCCTTTTGCGGCCGGACGATAGGCCGCGATGCCGGAAGTGAATGTGATGGAACCGCCGTGGCTCAGGCTTGGAGCGCCGTGTTTGGCGAGCAGAAGCGGTCCGATCACTTTTGAGTCCATCACCTTACGGGCGGTTCGAGTATCCATTTCCGACAGGGGGACATAGACACCCGTGATGTCGGCGGCGGTCGAAACAATGTGGTGAAGCGGCCCCGTTTCCCGAAAAAGGCTCTCAACCTCGTCCTCGCAGGTTATATCGGTTGATAGAGTGTGAAGTTTTGTATCCCCTCTGAGGTGCTGTTTTGCTTGGGATAGTTTTTTCTCGGAGCGGCCTACGATGGTGATTTCAGAGCCCCGTGCCAGCAATCGTTCGGCGAGGGCCAAACCCATGCCGGAACTGCCGCCGACGATGAGAACGTGTTCCTGCGTATTTTCTCTTTCCATGCTTTCAAAATCTCCCGTGTGATTTGCGCGACTGGGGTAGTTGTCGCTTGCCTCGCATTCTTTCCTGCGTAAGCGCTGCGGGGGAAACGGGAAATTACGAATCTTTCTATCGGTTTTGGCGATGTTTTATCGGTAGTCACAGGATGGGCGATGGTCAAGTGCCTTATCAGTGCCGTGAGAATCATCAAAGGATTAACCCGCAGGGCAGGCAACATGCGGCCGCCTGCCCTAATCAGTTACGCCGCTTCCGCGCAACGTTCGGTTCTGGCTGCCGGCCGCCCGTGCTTGAGCGTCACCAACTCCTCGGCGCTGCTCGGGTGGATCGCCACCGTGCGGTCGAAGTCCGCCTTGGTGGCTCCCATCTTCAGCGCTACGGCGAAGCCCTGCAACATCTCGTCCGCGCCTTCGCCGATGATGTGGATGCCGACCACGCGCTGTTCGGGTCCGACGCAGACCAACTTCATCGCCGAGGGTAAACCGTGCTCGACCAGTGCGTAGCGCATCGGCGTGAACGCGGTCTCGTACACGGTCACGCCGTTGCCATGCACTTCGACCGCGCGCGCCTCGCTTAGGCCCACGCTGCCGATCGGCGGGTGCGCGAAGACCACGGTGGGGATGTCGTCGTAGTCCATGGCGGCATCGGGCTGTTCCCCGAAGGTGCGCTCGGCCAGGCGGCGGCCGGCGGCGACGGCGACCGGGGTCAGCGGGCTGCGGCCGGTGACGTCGCCGATGGCGTAGACGCCGGGTACGTTGGTGCGCTGCTGCGCATCGGCCGGCACGATGCCGTTGGGCTGCACGGCGACGCCGGCCGCTTCCAGGCCGAGTTCGCGGGTGTTGGCGGCGCGGCCGACGGCCCAGATGACGGTGTCGAAGCCGACCAGTGTTTCGCCCTGCGCGGAGCGCACGCGGATGCTGTCCGTATCGCGTTCGAGCGCGGCGACCTGGAAGGGCAGGTGCAGTGAGACGCTCTGCGTACGCATGGCCGCGACCAGCGTGTCGCCGATCAGCGGATCGAAGGCCTCTAGCAGGCGCGACTCCATGCCGATCACGGCGACTTCGGAGCCGAGCGCCCGCAGCACGCCGGCCAGTTCGACGCCGATGTGGCCGCCACCGATCACGGCAACGCGGTGCGGCTGTTCGCGCAGGGCGAAGAAATCGTCCGACGTGATGCCGAGTTCGGCACCGGGCACGCGCGGTACCAGCGGCTGCCCGCCGGTGGAGATGACGGTGTGCAGCGCGGTGTAGGTCTGCCCGTCGACCTCGATGCGGTGCGGGTCTTCGAAACGCCCGTAGCCGCGGATGACGTCGATGCCGAGTTCGCGGGCGTAGTCGGTCCAGTAGTCGTTGATGTCGGCCACAAAGCGGTCGCGTGACTCGGCGAGCTGCACCCAGTCGACGCCGCCGAATTCGGCGCGCACGCCGTAGCCGGTCGCGTCGTGCACCGCGTGGGCGATGTTCGCCGCGTACCACATGATTTTCTTCGGCACGCAGCCGCGGTTGACGCAGGTGCCGCCGAGCTTGTTTGGCTCGACAATAGCGACGCGGCGACCGAGTTGTGCGGCGCGCTCGGCGACGGCCAGACCGCCGCCGCCGCCGCCAAGGGCGATGAGGTCGTAATGCGTGTTCATGCGGTGTCCCTCCGATTGAAACGGCTGCGAGGCGATGATGCTGCGTTGGAAACCGGCTCGGAATGCTCATGTACACTCCGCTTCCTAGCCGGTTTCCGCCTTGCCTGATCGCCCCTCGCGCGTTTCAAGGTGAAGTGTCAGGCGGCCTTGCGCTGCGCGCGGCCTTCGATCCAGGCTGCGATGGCGTCCGAGTCGCCGACCAGCTCGCCGTTGACGAACATCTGCGGCACGGTGTCGTGGCCGACGGCGGCGCGCACCGCGCGCACGGTCACTTCGCGGTTCAGCGTGATTTCCTCGAACGTGTAGCCGTAGTCGTTCAGCATGCCCTTGGCGCGGGCGCAGAACGGGCAGCCGGGCTTGGTGAAGATCACGATGTCGTCGGGTTTGACGGCCTGCGGGTTGATGTAGTCCAGCATGGTGTCCGCATCGCTGACCTCGAAGGGGTCGCCCGGTACCTGCGGCTCGACGAACATCTTCTCGATTACGCCGTCGCGCACCAGCATGGAGTAGCGCCAGGAGCGCTTGCCGAAGCCCAGGTCGTTCTTGTCCACCAGCATGCCCATCGCTTCGGTGAACTCGCCGTTGCCGTCGGGGATGAAAGTGATGTTCTCGGCGTTCTGGTTCTTGCGCCATTCGTTCATGACGAAGGCGTCATTGACCGAGACGCAGACGATCTCGTCAATGCCGTTGGCGCGCAGCGCATCGGCCAGCTCGTTGAAGCGCGGCACGTGGGTGGACGAGCAAGTCGGGGTGAAGGCGCCGGGCAGCGAGAACACCACCACGTTGCGCCCGGTGAAGATGTCGTCGGAATTCATGTCCGCCCAGTCGTTGTTGTGGCGGGTCTTGAATATGACATTGGGAGTGCGCTGGCCTTCGCGAGAATCGAACATTGAGTCTCTCCTTGGTTTGATGTCGGTGAATCCGTGTGAAGTCTTTGCCGCGTCGCTTGCCTGCGCAGTGGGTACATGAGCAGGTTAAGGGTGTGTCTTTGATTTATTAAATTGATTGTTAAAAAAATAATAATAGTAATTTTTAATTGATTTTGGTTGTAGACTTCAGGCCTCTATGCAGTCCGTGCGCGGGCAGACGGAAGGGATGGGAGAGTTCGTGATGTGGGGGCGGATGAATGATGCGGCAGGAAACGCGTGATCGCGTAAAGCTTTGGGTCAAGCGCTTTGGTTGGACAGCGTTGGCCTTCTATACCGTCAAGGGCCTGTTTTGGCTGTTGGTCGGCCTGGGCGCCTGGACGGCGCTCAAGTGAGAGGACCTATCTGGGCGCGAGCGGGTCAGTCGTCGGCGCGGAATCTTCGATTCCGGTGAAGAACTGGCAAC
>NZ_JARRQY010000095.1:10477-13116 GCF_037381185.1 Acidihalobacter sp. | reverse complement strand
GCCGGCGGCCTCGGCCTGATCCTCTCCGGCTTCGTGATGGGCAACATCATGAGTCAGTTGGGCAAGGCCGAGGGGGCGAAATACTGGACCACCGTCGGCAACCTGGTCGCCGGTGCCAGTACGTTCCTCGGCGAGGTGGGCAAGATGAGCGGGGCGATTTTGGAGAAGACGGACTGGGGTGTTTCGAGTTCAGGATTGGCAAAAAGGTTGTCATTTGGAAGGGCTGCCAACTTCTCGGAATATTTGTCAGGGGCCGGCAAGCTGCTGGGAGTGGTTGGGGGTGTTTTGGCGGGGTTGCTACAGATGTGGGAAGGTTATGAGTCATTAAACGACGGAGACGTGGTTTTTGGATTCGGCGAGATCCTGCTTGGCGTGGCTTGGACCGTACTTTCTGGAGTCCTTGCCTTCACGACCCTGATTTCCGGTGGTTTGGCACTGGTGATCTTCCTGTTGTTGATCGCGGTCGGGTATGTTCTTTCCCTATTCAGGCACGACAAGCTTCAGCATTGGCTGGATAGCTGCTACTTCGGTAAGCACGCATTGGGCGGGGAGAAATTCCCCAACCTTCATACACAGACCGTAGCCTACGACGCTTTGTTAAAGGGTGAATGAACTATGTACAGCGGCTGGACCAGCAAATGGCCAACGATGAAGTGGGTGGTGTCACCGCACTTGAAGCAGCCCCTAAGAGACCTCCTCCTCTCATTGCGGAATCTGTGCAACGCACGGAACTTCCTCGCCAGCAGGGCGATCTCGTCATCGGGGATTCTCTGTCGGTTTAGTCTGTCTTCCAGTCGCACTGTTTATCTCGCTTCCAGCGAAACGCGACATGATCATCGGGTCTTCAATTGTTGCGGTATTTTGTGCGGCCTCGATCCTGCTCTTCGTAATCATGCTTCTCAGCAAGGACTTCTTCACCCACACCTACTATCCCATCCGCTTCAATCGCAAGACGCGACAGGTCTACGTCTTTCGCGACAAACGCGATGGCGGCATCCTGACGGTACCGTGGGACGACGTGTTTTTCCATATTGGCAAAGGGTTTCGCGATCCGGTTTACGATCTGCGCGGCCACCTTCGTTGGTGAAGCCACCGGGGCGCTACGCATCGTGCTGTGGCCATTCGCCGCGTTGCAAGCTTTGACCCGCTGGCTGGTGATGAAAACCTCCAAGCCGCCCGTCTGGCCGGCTGAGATCGAAGCCGCCTGTCGTATCGAACCGGATGATCCGCATCGATTGCCCGAGCCGGAATACACCGGACAATTCGGCGTCGAGCGGGAAATGGCCAAGGCTCGTGCCTTGTGAAGAATATGCGTCATCCCTCAACGCAACCTCGTCGGTTTTGCCCGGGGCACCAGCACGTTCGACCCCAACGGCATACAGCCCCACATCGACGATCATTACATATGGAACTACAAAATGGATTTTTTTCATCGAAATAGCTCATTGGCTTCATTAGTTTTCATGACGCTATTGGTTTCTGGGTGTAGCAACTCGGTTCCTGAATGCAACTCGTCTGACGTGAATAAATCTCTCGAATCTATTGCGATTGGAGTATTCGCCAGAGACCCAGGAAATCCCCTGCTGGCGGCTCAGGTCGCTTCGAAATTCGTTGCGGGTGTCCAACCGGGAGTTGTTTTTTCAAATGAACATGAGATCGGCTACGATTCGGCATTAAAAACGCGAGGATGTACCGCAAAAGTAAGTATTTCGATGGGCTCCGACTCAACTAAAATGTCAAGGACAATTGGCTATACAATTAAACTGGATTCAGCTAACCAAGGTGAATTTATTACCCGAACCATGGATCAGGCTTATGTCTCCGCGTTGTTCTCCTCAAAATCCATTCATAAAAAGCCTAGCATGCGTGCCGCGCCACTAGGTCGCACAGAAATTAGACGAGTATTCCGCTCAGGTCTGAAGTCAATTGACAAGGCCATGACAGGGCGCTGTTATCTCTGCGAATTTACGGGAGAAGCACAGCGCGATAACAAAACATATGAAAATCGCGTCAAAGAGATCGAGCCAATTGGCGCGTGTAAAGTTGTCGACGACAAGGCATCTTGTCCATTATTGATTTATTATCGAGACGATACTCTCGCGGCCCTATCACCCATGCTTGACTTACAGCCATATTCCGTAATTAGAGCAGATTTCACTTTCCTAAAAAATGGCCAAAAGTGGAAGGTGGGCCCTCATTTCAGTGATGATTTTTTCAATGCTACGAAGCGAGACCGTATCAATAGCATCTCCGGCCATGAAACGTCAGCCAACGGGCAAACACCACCATAAATGTTATAGCAGAGGACTTTACGACAATAGAACATACGGAGCCATTACACCCTGCGTCTCCCGAGTGACGGCTATCTGTATATCTTCGACGAACGGAGCAATGAATGAACCGCAAGCCATTCACCGACATCAAGTAATCGCTGGCCGCATTTCAACAGCATTCCTCAAGAAATACAACGACGGGGTCAAGGCGTTGAGCGATTCGGTGGTGAAACCCTTGGATGCCGCCTACCTCGCCTGGCTCAAGAGCGCTGCGTTCAAGACCCACTTCACGCACAACTTCGATCCGCAGGACTTCAGGAGCGGTCAGGCCTATCAGGTGCTGGCTTACAGCTGCATACAAGACGC
>NZ_JARRQY010000095.1:0-10426 GCF_037381185.1 Acidihalobacter sp. | reverse complement strand
CGAGGTGGCCGCCCGCCTGGGCAACCTGCCGATCGCCGAGCGCCGCCTGCTGGGCCTGATGCAGGCCCTGGCCCTGTCGAACGATCCCAACGCGCGACTGGTCGTTGCAAGCGGCACGCTGAGCCGCGGAAAACTGGCAAAGGCGATCGCCAGTCAACTGGGCGACCTCACCGGGCAAGGCAAAGGGGTTTGGAGGTCCGCCGCCCGGGAAACGGCAAAGCAGATCAAGGCCAAGGAGATCACCTACCACGGCATCTTCCAGCTCAGCCAGGACGAAGTGGACGAACTGATCCGTACAGAAGCCAGCGCACGCCAGGCAACGCTGTCCGCCAGCTTGCGTGAAGCGCAGGAAGAAGCGCGCTTCAGCAGACTCCTCTCGGGCAACGTGCGCCGCCGGCGGCCTCAGCCTGATCCTCTCCGGCTTCGTGATGGGCAACATCATGAGCCAGCTGGGCAAGGCCGAGGGGGCGAAATACTGGACCACCGTCGGCAACCTGGTCGCCGGTGCCAGTACGTTCCTCGGCGAGGTGGGCAAGATGAGCGGGGCGATTTTGAAAAAAACGGATTGGGGGGTGTCAGCCTCCAGGATGGCTGAACGATTGTCATTCGGCGCGTTTGGTAATGCGGCGGATTTGCTATCCGGCGCCGGCAAGCTGCTGGGAGTGGTTGGGGGTGTTTTGGCGGGCGCGTTGCAATTTTATGAGGGATACGAAGCAAGGGAAGATGGGGATGTGGTTTTTGGTGTTGGCAGCATGTTGCTTGGCGTTTCCTTCGGTAAGCACGCATTGGGCGGGGAGAAATTCCCCAACCTCCATGCACAGACGCTGGCCTACGATGCGTTGTTAAAGGAGGAATGAAGTATGTACAGCGGCTGGACCAGCAAATGGCCAATCAACCGTCCGCTTCAGCAGGTGGAGAAAGACGCGGCGTTACCGCGTCAACAGCAGGAAACAACCAAGCCCGACGACCATGCGACTCTGGTCTCATTTAACTCTACCTATGCAGAATTTGTAGGGCGCAGGTTTCTGCTGAGAGGGGGGGCGAGCACGGTTTTCTTTTCGTTGGCAACACTTGTCTTGATATGCCTGCCATTCCTATCATTTACTCCTTCCAGTGGAAAGGAGTCAGAAATAATCGGATTTTCCATATTTACGATATTTTCCGCCGCCTGGATTCTTCTCTTCGTAATCAAGATCCTCAGCAAGGACTTCTTCACCCACACCTACTATCCCATCCGCTTCAACCGCAAGACGCGACAGGTCTACGTATTTCGTGACAAACGCGATGGCGGCATCCTGACGGTGCCGTGGGACGACGTGTTTTTCCATATCGGCAGAGGACTTCGCGATCCGGTTTACGATCTGCGCGGTCACCTTCTGGAAGGCGATACGGTCAAAGATACTTTTGTCACCGGTTTGTACTATGCGGATAGCGATACGGTGAAGGAGCTTTGGGAGTTTGTACGGTGCTACATGGACGAAGACATTAATGATCTTGGCAAAGTCGAGCTATGGACATCCCCGTCGACAAGCTTCTACAACTGTTGGCTGCTTGCCGGCATAAACATTGGAATTAAGCGGAATTTCCAAATCAAACTGCTGTTCCCGTTGTTGGTTCTACTCACCAGCACACGCTGGCTGGTCATGAAAACATCCAAGCCTCCAGTATGGCCGGCTGAGATCGAGGCCGCCTGCCGTATCCATCAGGACGATCCTCTCCGCCTGCCCGAGCCGAAATACATTGGACAATTTGGTATCGAACGGGAAAGAGCGAAGCATTCGTCATAATCGCTACAGGCGTGGCCCGTGTGGACACACTCGTGTCGGCTACGTCCTTCCCCTGTTCAGGCACGACAAGCTACAACACTTGTTGGATAGCTGCTGCTCCGGCAAACACGAACTGGGCGGTGAGAAATTCAACAATCTTTACACGCAAACGACGGCCTACGAGGCCCTGTTTAAAGAGGGCTGAGGCATGTACAGCGGATGGATCGTCAAATGGAAACTCAACCGTCCCCTGACACGGGAGGAAAGGGACAGCGCGCTTCCGCGCAATAGGCAAGAAGGAATCAAGGCAGACAATCACGCGACGGTGGTCGCCTTCAATTCGACTTATGCCGAATTTGTGGGACGAAGGTTTCTTCTCAGGGGGGGATTCAAAACATTTGGAAGTACATTTGCCGTAATAGGGTATGTTTTAGTCCCTGCGTTCATCCTATTTTCTATTCCGATGGATAGCCGGAATATTATCGGACTTTCGATTTTTTTTCATATCGGCAGAGGACTTCGCGATCCGGTTTACGATCTGCGCGGCCACCTTCTGGAAGGCGATACGGTCAAAGATACTTTTGTGGCGGGGTTGTGCTACACCGACCAGGAATCGGTGAAAGCGCTCTGGGAATTCGTTCGGCGTTACATGGATGAGGGCGTCGAAAGTCTCGGTAAGATCGAGATATGGACCACGCCCGCGGCCACGTTGATGAATTCTCGCATCATCGTCGGCGTTTACGTAGGAGGTACTGAGGGCGCACGAGCCATCCTGTGGCCTTTTTGGGCGTTGCTAATTGCGACCCGCTGGCTAGTGATGAAAACCTCCAAGCCGCCTGTCTGGCCGGCTGAGATCGAAGCCGCCTGTCGTATCGAACCGGATGATCCGCATCGATTGCCCGAGCCGGAATACACCGGGCAATTCGGCGTCGAGCGGGAAATGGCCAAACAACGCGCCTCGCGATGACGTGTGCGAGTGCTCTTGGGCTGGAACGATATAGACAGCGAGACTAGCGTGTTCAGCCAGGATCTCGATCTGAAGCCGCATCAGCACAGGGCCGTCATGTCGGCGATCGAGCTAGGGCACGCAGTGGGTCGACCTATCCCACGTATATCAAACCTAGTTGCTTCGGGTGCTTGGGGGAATGTCAGCGGTGAGAGGGGAAGCCCCTCAGCTGGCATCGACCCGGGTCTTCCCGCACCGAGCGCAGCGATAGATGGTCACCAGTTTCCCCTGGCGGACGTCGAACTGTTTGTCCTGCACCACTTCCCATTTGTGGAAGCCACGCCGGCACAGCGTATTGCCGGCGTGTTTTTCGGCCGTGGATCGGCGGCGGAAGGGGAGGATGTCGCCCACTTCGGTCAGTGCTCTACGTTGCTGCCGCCCATGCAGGGCGGGGAGTCGGCCACTTCGCCGGCGCGCTCGAACCATTCGCCGGGGGTGAGCGTGTGCAGGGCCAGGGCGTGAACCGGGCCGGCCAGTTCGTCCTGCAGCAGTTGGTTGATCAGTCGATGGCGCGCCAGCAGGCGCTGGCCGTCGAACTGCGAGGAGGCCACGGTGACCTTGAAATGCGATTCGGAACCGGCCGGTACGTTGTGTTGGCCGCTTTCGTTGAGGACCTCGAGGAAGACGGGTGAAAGACCGGCCTCAAGTTTTTGCTCGATGCGTTTCTGCAAAGTCATGGCGTCATGCGTTCCCTGGATTCGTCAAAATCAAAGATTACGCTTTCTGGGCCAGGACTCAAGAGTCGGGGACAGGTGTAGGCAGCGACTGCCCGGGGCCCGACGCGGAGCCCTACAAACGGTTCTCATCGACCGCCCTTCGGCCGAATCAGCGGCGTAGCTCGGCGTCGCGGTAGTGCGTGTCGAGCCAGCAGCGCGGCAATGCCTCGCCGGACAGGAAGCAGACGTCCGACTTGGCGAAGTCCTCCTCGTTGTGGTGCTCGTATTGACTGGTATAGCCCGTGCGACGCCCGGCGTCCAGTTCCCTCGTCAGCGTGGGAAGCGCAGCCTCCGGCCGAGGGACGGTTCAGTATGCGTGGCGAGGTGTCCGGTAGTCCGTCAATGCAGATTGACCAGCACGAGGTTCGCCCAGTAGCCTTCGCAGAAGTGGCTGCGATCCGAGCCCGGGAATCGGTCGGCGACCATCCGGCTGCTCCCGAGCCCGTCGCAGGCGCGCGCGCAAGCATCGAACTGATGGCCTTTGCTGACGTGTTTGGCGTTGGGTATCAGCAGGCGCGACATGGCGAGTCTCGGCAGCGAGATATGAGAACATTGAACACCGCGCGCAGCCGGGGAGGTGGTCGGTCAGGCCGGCGACCTGACTCACGTGGTATTTTGTGGCGCTGATGTATCGGCCGGCCTGCGATTGAGAGAAGAACGATGACTTGGAAGAACATCTTGACCGTGTGGTCGGATTCGCTTTGGGTGTCCGCCGTCGTCTGGGCGCTGTTGGCCATCGTGCTGCTGTATCTGGCGCGCCGGCCGGCACACGAGGCGCTGCGTGTGGCGAGCAGCGCGCTGGCCCGCTGGCTGCGCGCCGCCGCCCGCGCCCTGAGCGGAGTACGCGGACGCCTGCTGAATCAGCAGCGAATTCTGCACGCAGCCATAGCGCTGGATATGGCCGAGCGGCGCATCGAGCGGACTACCCGGCGCTTCGCGCATTCCATCGAGCGTGACCTGGGCGCCTTTCCCCAGCTGCAGCGGCGGCTGACGGATCAGATCGAGCGCATCGACCGCGACTATCACGACAGCGCCGACACGCCGCCGGTGCCGCCGCAGTGGCTGGATGCCGTGGATGCGGTCGCCAGGACCCAGGGCGCCGGAGACAGCGCCGTGGCCGGCATTCTCGACGCGATGCACGGCACCTTGACGCGTGCCGCCCATGACTCGCTGGACGAGTTCCGCTTCGTCAGCCGCAAGCGCCACGGCTTGCTGCGCCGCATGCTGCCGCAATGGCGCCGTGCCGCGCGTATGTTGTCGCGCATGGACGGCAATGTTGCGGTGCTCACGCGCCGCGCCGAGTCGATCGACGCGCAGATCGAGCGCTACACCCAATTGCGCGACGAACCGCCGGCGCTGACGCTGGGCGCGCAGGCGCAATACTGGATGCGCTGTGTGTTCGCCGTGGTGGCGCTGGTGGTGATGGGCGTACTGGCGGTGACCGAGCACGCCCTGCTGGCGCCGCCCCTGCTCGCCTTGCTGCCGAATCCGGCCTCCGTGTTCGGCGTGCCGCTCGCTCACGTGGAGGCCTGGGTGGTGATCGGTGCGGAGGTGGTGTTCGGCCTGCTCCTGCTGGAGGTCAACCGCGCTACGCGGCTGCTGCCGGCGCTGGGCTTGCTCGGGCCGCGCGCGCGGCTGCGTTCCGGCGTGCTGCTGGGCCTGCTGTGGCTGGCGACCGTGGCGTTTGCCGGGACGCTGGTCGTGCTGGGTGCGCCGGCGAAAGCGACCGTGGCGCACAGCATCGCGGAGGTCGGCGCGTTGGTGTTGCTGGCCCTGCTGCTTCTGCCGGCGGGCTTGCTGCTCGACATGGTGCTGAACACAGGGCGCAGCGTGGTCCTTAGCGTGCTGGGAGGGATCCTGGAGGCGGCAGCGCTGCTGCTGCGCGCGCTGGGCTGGTTGGCGCGCCTTGCCGGACGTGTGCTGATCTACGCCTACGACCTGGTGGTCTTTCTGCCGCTGGCGATCGAAGCGGCTATTGCGATGCGCCGGCGCCACAAGGCCGCCGAGGAGGAGTCTGATCCGGAGGCGCCGGCGGCGTCCTCTTCCTGAGCATTGGCGTCGCTGTTGCTGCCGGGTCGGCAGTGACGGCGGTGCGAGGTTGTCGGGGCGATGTTTGGTGCGCGGTAGCTGCGTTTCCGCCTGAGGCTTAGTGCCTGGAGCCGCTGCGCTTGCGCTTCTGCATGTCGACCAGAGTCAGCAGTGGCGTGAGGTTCTTCTTTTCCACCGTGGAGACGCGTGGATCGTTGTCGATGGCATCACGCGCCAGACGTTCGATCGTATCCAGTTCTTCGAGGCTCAGTCGGTCGAAATTGAACTGGTCGCCATAGCGCTTTTCGAGGTCGTCGAAATAGTCGGCCAGCGGTGGGCGGTATTCGGCTGCTTCGCTCATTTCACGCTCTCCCTCAGTGCGTCCCGTCGGCTTCGTTGCCCAGCGTGACGTTGAGTTCCAGCACTTCGCGTCCGCCGTCCTTGTCCACGCGCAGTTCGACCTGTTCGTCGGCGATGGCGTGGTAACGGCGGATCACCTCGAGAATGTCCTGCTTGAGGCGCGGCAGGTAGTCCGGGCTGCCGCGTGCGGCGCGCTCGTGGGAGATGACGATCTGCAGCCGCTCTTTGGCGAGTTGGGCGCTGGTCGTCTTCTGCTTGCGGAAGAGGTCGAAAAGTCCCATGGCGGTTATCCGAACAGTCGGTTGAGCAGGCCGCGTTTTTCGACCTTGATGAAACGCAGCGGGCGTTCTTCGCCGAGAAAGCGCGCGACCACGTCGTCATAGGCCTGGCCGGCGTCGCTCTTCTGGTCGAGGATGACCGGGGCGCCGGCGTTCGAGGCCTTGAGCACGGCCGGTGATTCGGGAACGATGCCGAGCAGCGGGATGGCGAGGATGTCGAGAATGTCCTCCATGCTGAGCATGTCGCCGGAGTTGACGCGTCCGGGATGGTAGCGGGTGATCAGCAGGTGTTCCTTGACCGGTTCGGCACCGCTTTCGGCGCGCCGGGATTTGCTTTGCAGGATGCCGAGGATGCGGTCGGAGTCGCGCACCGAGGACACTTCGGGGTTGGTGACGATCAGCGCTTCGTCGGCGAAGTACAGCGCCATCTGCGCGCCCTGCTCGATGCCGGCCGGCGAGTCGCAGACGATGAAGTCGAAGTCCTGCTGCTTGAGTTCCTCGAGCACGCGCTCGACGCCTTCGAGGTTGAGAGCGTCTTTGTCGCGGGTCTGCGAGGCGGGCAGGATGTAGAGGTTCTCGATCCGCTTGTCGCGGATCAGGGCCTGGTTGAGCGTGGCTTCGTCGTGGATCACGTTGATCAGGTCGTATACCACGCGGCGCTCGCAGCCCATGATCAGGTCGAGGTTGCGCAGGCCGACGTCGAAGTCGATGACGACGGTCTTGTGTCCGTGCATAGCCAGGCCGGTTGAGAATGCGGCGGCACTGGTCGTTTTTCCGACGCCGCCCTTGCCCGAGGTTACGACGATGATCTTGGCCACTAGCGTCTCCGGATCGAGTTCTTTGGCTGTTCGATGAATGCACCTGTGCATTTGCGCCGTCCCGGGCGTCGCACAGGCATAATTGCAGGGATTGTATCAGAGCGCGTCAATAATCAGACGTTCTCCGTCCAGGCGCACCTGGGCCGTATATCCGTGCGTCTGCGGATCGGGTTCTTCGAACAGCCGGTAGCAGCCTGCGATCGATACCAGTTCGGGTTCCATGGTTTGGCAGAAGATGCGCGCGGATTCGTCGCCGCGCGCGCCGGCCAGGGCGCGCCCGCGCAGCGCGCCGTAGACGTGAATGCTGCCGTCGGCGATGACTTCGGCGCCGACACTGACCGCGCCGAACACTACCAGATCGCCGCCCTCGGCATAGATCTGCTGGCCGGAGCGCACCGGTTTGTCGACCACGCGCATGGCGTTGCGCGGGGCTTTGGCCGGCGCCGCTTCCTGTGGGGCCGGCGCGGCCCGTGCCGGGGCGCCGCCCGTCTCGCCCAGCAGAGCCAGGCCGGCATCGCCGGCGCGCTGGCGCAGCGCTTCGTCGCCGCCGCGCAGGCCGACCGGTATCAGACCGTGGTGCCGCAGCAGTGCGTTGAGCGCCGTGAGGTCGAGTGCGGCGATGTCTAGCCCGGCGGCGGGTTCGAGCACCACGGGGGCCTGGGCCAGGAAGTCCGGTGCCTGGGCCACGGTTGCGGCCAGGCGCTCGTCGACCGCGGCCAGGTCGACGCTGTGGAGATTCAGCACGGACAGCGTGAAACGGCTGCCCTTGAGTTCGAAGACGGGCATCGGGTCGCGGGGCTGCGCGCTCAATGGCGGGCCCCGATCAGTTCGATGGGATAGCCGTCGGGATCCTCGACGAAGGCGATGATGGTGGTGCCGGCGTTCATCGGGCCGGCCTCGCGCAGGACCTTTCCGCCCATGTCGCGGATCGCGTCGGCGGCCTGGTAGACGTCGTCCACTTCGATGGCGATGTGTCCGTAGCCGCTGCCCAGATCGTAGCGGTCCTCGTCCCAGTTGTAGGTCAGTTCGAGCACGGTGTGGTCGGCTTCGTCGCCGTAGCCGACGAAGGCGAGGGTGAACTTGCCTTCGGGATAGTCCTGGCGGCGCAGCAGGCGCATGCCGAGGATGTCGGTGTAGAAGGCGATCGAGCGGTCCAGATCGCCGACGCGGAGCATGGTGTGGAGCATGCGCATAGGGTTTCTCTCCTGGGGGCGTTCAGCCGTGGCTGGCGCCGGGTTTGGGGCCGGCCAGTCCGATGACGAACATCATCGGACTGGCGATGCGTATGCAGTTGCGCGACTCGCCGAAGGCGGGCATATCCGGCAGTACGGCTTCGGTGGCTTCCATGGCGATGTCGGAAGACATCAGCCCAGTGCCTTGAAAAAGATGCGCGAGTTGCGCTGGTAATTGTAGAGCGTGCGCTTGGCCATGGGCAGTTCGCCGATGTCGCCGGGCGCGAAGCCGCGTTCGCGGAACCAGTGCGCAGTGCGCGTGGTGAGCACGAACAGGCGTCGCAGGCTCTGTTCGCGAGCGCGCTGTTCGATATGCGCAAGCAGTTCGTCGCCATGTCCCTGGTGCCGGTAGTCCGGGGCGACGGCGAGGCAGGCCAACTCGCCCAGGCCTTCGTCCGGATAGCCGTAGAGCGCGGCGCAGGCGATGACCATGCCGTCGCGTTCGCGCACGCTGAAGTGATTGACCTCGAGTTCCAGCTGCTCGCGCGAACGGCGTACCAGGATGCCCTCGGCCTCCATCGGCGCGATGACCGCCAGGATGCCGCCCACGTCGTCGATGGTGGCCGGACGCAGATCCTCGTAGCCGCCGGCGCTGATCAGCGTGCCGATGCCGTCGCGCGTATAGAGTTCGTGCAGCAGTGCGCCGTCGATGCGCCGTTCGAGCAGATGCACGCGGCGTACGCCGTTGAGACAGGCATCGACCGCGCCCTGCAGGTGCGCGCGGCTCTCCTCGCCGAGGCGGCGTCGGCCATGCAGCAGGGCCTGGGCCTCGGCCAGACCGATCTGGCGCAGCGGGCGGCGTCGGGAGTCGCGCAGTGTGCCCGTCTCCTCCAGGAAGATCAGCTTCTCGGCGCGCAGTGCGCAGGCCGCGGCGGTGGCGATTTCGGATGCGGACAGGTTGAAGACCTCGCCGGTCGGCGAGTAGCCGAGCGGGGAGAGCAGGACGATCTGGCCGAGTTCGAGCTGGGCGCGAATGGCGCCCGTGTCGATGCGCCGGACCTCGCCGGTGTGCTGATAGTCGACGCCGTCGCGTACGCCGAGCGGCTTGGCGACCACGTGGTTGCCGCTGGCGACGCTCAGGCGCACGCCGGACATGGGCGTGTTGGCCGCGCCCATGGACAGCCGTGCTTCGAACTCGACGCGCACCGATGCCGCCGCCGCAACCACGGCGCGCAGTGCAGTTGCATCGGTCACGCGCAGGCCGTTGACGTAGTGCAGTTCACGGTTCTCGGCCCGCAGGCGCTCCTCGATCTGCGGGCGGGCGCCGTGTATCAGCACCAGACGCACGCCGAGCGTGGCGAGGAGGGCGAGGTCGTGCACCAGTTCCGGCAGGCGCTCGACGTCGGCCGCCGCCTCGCCGCCGATGCAGATGACGAAGGTCCGGCCGCGGTGCGCGTTGATGTAGGGGGCGGCGTTGCGGAACCAGGCGATGTTTGGGCTGGAGGTGGCGGTTTTGCTCACGCGCGTTCGTCCTCAGAGTGACCCCTTACTATAACGGATTCGTTGTTTTGTGGGGTTTTGCGCGGGTTGGAGTGTGGGGTTTCTGTTGACGATCCGGTGGGATTTATTCCCATTGTTGGCGCTGAGGCCTGTTTTGGGCACGCGTTAGCGGCGCTTGCGTGAATGAAGGCGGCGTATTTGCTGGCGGTGGTGTCCTGTTTCGGGCGCGATTTGATGCCTGGGGATTTGCTTGATCGAGGTGACGCGCCCGAGCCGATTTCTTTGAAATGCGCAAAGAAACCGGCGAAAGAAACGCACCCCCAGGATCGCTTGTCCCTGACGGGCAACCTCGCGAACGCACGCCTGAACGGGGCTCGCAGCTATTGGCCATCCAGGCCAAGAACTGCTTGGCTGACATCCCTGTCAGCCATCCCCGCCCAGGCGCACGCTCGCGAGGCAAGCGATCAGGGGGGGCGAACGTCAAAACCGGGCGAGTCCGACGCGAAATCGTCCTGAACTGGTTTGGGTGTAACTCACAGGTCTGGGGCACGTTCTGTTTTGACTCCCCGGTTCCCGTGTGGCCTTGCCTCGAACGTGCGCCCCGGCGCGGGGTCGGGCGGCAGGACGCCGCCCGAGCAGGCTTTGCCTGGAAGGCAAGTGCCTGCGGTGCCCCGTGGCGGGGTGTGCGCTCGAGGTCTGCCCGTCAGGGACAAGGCCTTTCGGGTGCCTTTCTTTCGCCTCTTTCTTTGGGCATGCAAAGAAAGAGGCTCGGGCGCGTCACC
>NZ_JARRQY010000094.1:0-11162 GCF_037381185.1 Acidihalobacter sp. | reverse complement strand
AGTACGCCGCGGTGCAGTGGCGCTACACGCAGCAGAAGGTCGGCGGCGGCCAGGGCGGAAGCTCGCAAGGTGCCTGGAGCCTGACCAAGAACGACAAGACCTTCAGCGCTTGATCGTTTGAACGAGAAACACATAGGAGCACAGGCTGAATTTTCCTGATTAGGTTGCTAGAGCATATTCCCCGGCACACCGACCAGGTGTGTCGGGGCGCTGACGGACAAGAATGAACTCTTCTCTATCTCGATAAGTCAATGCTCCGCACTTAATCGCCCCTATTTGCCACGTGGTATCTCGAAGCTATTGATAGTCAATATATTCAAATACGGATACCCCATGACAACTCAAGTAGAAGCAAAAATAACAATTGCCAAATTAATTGAAATTGCCTACGAAAAAAACAGTGGAATCACAACAAAACTCCTAAGAAACAAAGGGAACTTCAAAATAACCGTGGACGAAAATGGCAATGCCACATTATCCGGCAACATAGGAATGCTAACCTTCAAAGCAGACTCCGCCCTAATTATCCTTGGCAAAAAAGTCAAGAACGTCTCGATATTTTTCACTAAAGGCGAAGGAGGCGGCATCAAATACACAGCGATGTTTAAACTCGTTGATGTCGCATCAATTTCCGTTTCAGGATTTTTTGATGCCGAAAAATTGATTTTTTCTTGTGGCGGATTACTATGCAAGGCCGCCAGGGCACTGAAGGGAAGACACAGAGCATATGACCTTGAACTACAAAGAATAATGGGACACTGATAATGAAGAACCTAATCCTGTTATTTTTTGTCTCGCTAATAGCCTCCTGCGCCAGCATACCTAACAGCGAGAATTCACCGTATACAACCTATCAGAGCTTCACAAAATCCCTGGAAGCAAAAAATTTCAAAAAATCCGTATTGTTTTTAAGCAAGCCCAATAGAGATCGATTTGAAAAAATGAATGAAGCCGAAAATTTCGATAATTTTTTCCCATTTTTCTCATCCACAAATACAGTCATATCGAAAGAATTAAATCACTTCCAAAAAATCCACAATAGCCAAGCATGCCTCACCATCATAGGATTTGACAAGAAGAACGAACCCACATCAATCAATCTTAAGCATCGCGGAGAGCATGCTGATTACCTAGTGGACTAAATCATGAAAAACACAGTAAAAGAGACGCTTGTCTTTTGGAATGTTGTAGTAGTTATATGCATTAGCGCGTGGGCATTCTGGCATTACCTTGGCCCGGCTGCAGACACTGCTTTACTCGTTATAACTATCGCGGGTCTTCTACTTGAGAATAAACTCTTGCGTAAGCAATACCAACGACACAAGGAAAAGATCAAGAACCAACTAACGAACACGAACACGAACACGAACACGAACACGAACACAGAAATATATTCAGAATATGTTTAAATTCGTTAATATAAAGTCGATTTTTACGTCATTAATCACTATTTCAATCTTTGTTTCAGGGTGTTCACTAACAGCAAAGAAATCACCACAACTATTCCAATCATACTCGAATTACAGATACTCTACTAACGATAAAAACATCAAAATAGTTGCTAAAAATTACTTCAGCAAGTCTCTTTTAGGAAAAGATTACAAGACAAACAAAGACGCCGAAAGTCAGCTTTTATTTAAAAGTTATATGTCAAAAATAGCGACTCACTATGAAGCGATTTATGGAGAAAACGGCTGCCTTGTAATTAATGGATACGACAAAGAAAATGCCCCTGTTATTTTCAAATTGACCTATATTTTGAGCGATGGAAAATGGCTAATCAACAACATAGATGTTGTTTTGGCCGAAAACAAGAACGACTTTGTAAACACTGCGAAGTGTTCTAGCGAAATCCCGCAGTAGGACCAAACACTCAAGCTTCTTGACGCAAATCTCCATATGACTGAAGCGCAGTTGCATAGAGGAACCAGAACCAAGAAATCAGACCACATCATTCGTTCAACGATCCAAAGCACATATTAAGGTATACGCTACATGAAAGGCTTCGAACCCAGCCTGTTGGACAGATTATTCGACGACGCGCCCCGGGACATCGGCTACGCCTTCATCTGCCACTCGCTCGAGCTGGCGATTTCGCGCCACGAACCGCGCTTGATCAATGTTCACGTCGTACTGGACCAGGACCAGCGCACCATGGGAGCGTTGAGATTTTCCATCAGCGCGCTGCTGGTGGTGCACCCATCACGCGAACCGGTCAATTTCGACGCGTTTCTGCAGCCGACCACATTGCAGTATTCCGTCAGCCGCAACCGTCGTGCTGCCGCGATCTGACGCCGGCGCGCGCATGAACGACGATCTGCTCATGTCACTTCCGCATCTGGATGCAGTATTCCCGGCCATCCCCTTGCCGATAGACGTAGCGAACAAAACCGCCAATGCCGTGTCGCACCTCACCACGGTTGTATGCCATCGACCTGAGAGCACGTTCAGATAAATGGAAGACCTGCTCCCCTACTACGAACGCGAACTGGCATTCTTGCGCAGCTATTCGCGTGACTTTTCCGAACGCTACCCGAAAATCGCCGGACGCCTGCTGCTGGTGGGCGATGTCAGCGAAGATCCCCATGTCGAACGGCTGATTGAATCGTTTGCGCTCATGGGTGCGCGCATCTCCAAGAAGATCGAGGACGACTACCCGGAGTTCACCGAAGCGCTGCTCGAAGTTCTCTATCCGCACTACCTGCGCCCCTTCCCATCGTGCTCGATAGCGCATTTCGACCTCGGCAACGCCACCGCGCAGCTATCAGCCCCGGTGACGATCCCGCGCGGTACCGAGTTGTTGAGCCGCCCGGTGCGTGGCGGCCCGTGCCGTTTCCGTACCGCCTACGACATCCAGCTCGCGCCGTTGCGGCTCGCTGCGGCCCAGTTCCTGGCAGTGGCCCAGGCACCGGCGCAGGTTCGCCTGCCGCCCCAGTCCAGCGCACAGATCACCCTGCGCTTCGAACTGCTCTCCCAGCACTCCTCGACGGAAGCGCTGGGAATGGACAAGGTCCGTATATTCGTCGACGGCGAACCGTCGTTCTGCGCGGTACTGCGGGACGTTCTCGCACTGAAGATCGAACAGGCGTACGTCGAGACCGATGACAGCGGACGCTGGACGCGACTCGACGGAAATCCGCTGTCCCAGGTGGGAATGGCCGAGGACGAAGCGCTGATCGACTATCCGGCGCGCTCACATCCAGCCTATCGCCTGCTCACCGAGCTATTCGCCTTTCCCGACAAGTTCGGTTTTTTCGACATCGATCTGCGCCAGGCCGGCAGGCTCGGCGGCAAGCGCTTCGCGCTGCACCTGATATTGCGTGATGTGGCGGCCGACTCAGTGCCGGCTAGGCTGCTGGAGCCTCTGTCGCCGACCAACCTGCCGCTCGGATGCACGCCCGTGGTGAACCTGTTCAGCCAGCGAGGTGAGCCGATCCGGGTCAGTCACACCGCCGCCTCCTACCCCGTCCTGGCCGATGGCCGTCGTGCCTATGCGTACGAAGTGCATTCAATTGACAGCGTGGCGCGCATACAGCAGACCGCGCAGGGCGAAACGGTGGTCGAGTTCCGTCCTTTCTACTCGCTGCGTCATGGCGAAAATCCCGACCACGCCGAACACTACTGGCTCGCCCATCGCAACGAGACCGTTGCAAGACACAGCCCCGGCTACGAACTCGAACTTTCCATGGTCGATGCGAACTTCGACCCGGTGACGCCGCAAACCGACGTACTGAGCCTGGAACTGACCTGCAGCAACCGCGACCTGCCCACACAACTGGCCTACGGCGTCCCCGGCGGCGACCTCACGATGGAAGGCGGCTCGGTGGCGCGCAGCATTTCGCTGCTGCGCAAACCCACGCGCTCTCTGCGTTTCGACACCGGACGCGGCGCCCAATGGCGCTTGATCTCACATCTGTCGCTCAACCATATATCCCTGGTCGACGGCGGCGCCGCCGCATTGAAGGAGATGCTGCGCCTGTACGACCTGGCGCGCTCGGCCACCTCCGGACGTCAGATCGACGGCGTCGTCGATCTGACGCACAAACCGGTCACGGCATGGCTGCCCAGCCGGAATTTCGCCAGCGTTGCACGCGGCACCGAGATACGCCTGACGATCGACGAAGAACACTTCGTCGGCACCGGCATTCAGGCCTTCGCCAGCGTGCTCGATCATTTCTTCGGGCTCTACGTGAGCGCCAACAGCTTCACCCAGCTTGTCCTGCTGTCCAATCGCAGCGGCGAGGAACTTATCCGATGTCAGGCACGAAACGGCGAATCGATCCTGGTGTAGCGCAGCGGCTGCTGTCCGAGCCGCAACGCTTCCAGTTCTTCCAGGCCGTGCGCGTCCTGGAACATCTGTTCGTGCGCAACGGCGTACGCCAGCAGGACGTACTGACACGAAGGCTGCGCTTTCGCAATACGCTCTCGATGAGCTTCCCCGCCAGCGACATCGAGCAACTACGTGCCTACACCGAAGATGATACTCAGCTCGGCGCCGCCAACGATGAGACGGCGCTCGCCTGGGAAACCCTGTCCGAAGTGGACATCACGCCGGCATTCATGGGCATGCTCGGCAGCCGAGGCGTATTGCCCTACAACTACACCGAGCGCCTGGGCGAACGCGAGGTCATGCATCGCGATCATGCCGCGCGCGCATTCCTGGACATTTTCAACAACCGTGCCGTCGCCCTTTTCTACTCCGCCTGGAAAAAATACCGGCTGGAATTCCAGTACGAACTGGACCGCAACGAACGCTTCCTCCCCCTGGTACTGTCACTGGCCGGCATGGGCTCACCCGCATTGCGCGGCAAGCTCGCGCACGGCAAAGGCGCGGTCTTCGACCAGGCCATAGCCTACTACGGCGCCGGCATCGGTCAGCGTCCGCTGTCGGCCGCATTCCTGCAGCGCATGCTGTGCGAGTATTTCGATATCGAGATCCGTGTCGAACAGTTCGCCGGCGCCTGGTATCCGATCCCCCCCGACCAGCACGCGCGCCTGGGTTCGCCCAACGCGGCGCTAGGCCGCACGGCAATGGCCGGCGAGCGCGTATGGCAGCGCGATCTGCGCGTACGCCTATGGATCGGCCCGCTGCGGCGCGAGCGTTTCGAAGACTTCCTGCCCGGCGGCGACGCCGCGGTCGCGCTCGCCAAATGGCTCACTCTGCTCGGCGGCGACTCCCTGGAATACGAAGTGCAGTTGGTCCTGCACAAGGACGACGTACGCCCCACCGGGCTCGATCCGGACAACGGCGGCCGCCTCGGCTGGGACACCATGATCAGCACCCAGCCCGCGCACGATCATCGCGCCGACACCAACTACCTCATACAACCACTGGCATAAGGCACACCACGGATGAGCATCAACCTCAAGACCCTGATCGGCAAACTGGACGAGACCTGTCGTCGCGCCGCCGAGCGCGCCGCCAATCTGTGCATGGCGCGCGGGCATTACGAGGTGGATTTGGAACACCTGTTCCTGGCACTGCTCGAGCAACCGAACAGCGACTTCGCCGTCGTTGCCCGCCGCTGCGACGTCAGCCTGGAACAGCTCGAACGCGACCTCAGCACCGAAATTTCCCATTTCCGCGACGGCAATACACGCACCCCGGTGTTCTCTCCGCGTCTGCCCACCCTGTTCGAACACGCCTGGCTGATCGCCTCGCTCGATGCCCGCACCACCCGCATCCGCAGCGGACACCTCCTGCTGGCCCTGCTCACCCAGCCCGAACTCGCCCAACTGGCGCAGCGCGCCTCGGCGCAGTTCGCCCGCTTCAAGATCGAGGAACTCAAACACCATTTCGACAAGATCACCGAAGGCTCCGGCGAGGCCGGTGAAAGCGTGGATTTCGCAGATGCCTCTCCCGAGGCCGAAGGCGCCGAGGTTCCCACCCACGCCTCGCCGGCCAACAGCCTTGGCAAGACGCCCGCACTGGACCAGTTCACCACCAACCTCACCCAGCGTGCGCGCGACGGTCAACTCGACCCCGTGATCGGCCGCGACACCGAGATCCGCCAGGCCATCGACATTCTCATGCGCCGGCGCCAGAACAACCCGATCCTCACCGGCGAGGCCGGCGTCGGCAAAACCGCCGTCGTCGAAGGCCTGGCGCTGAAGATCGCCGAAGGCGACGTCCCTCCCCCGCTGCAGGGCGTCGAGTTGCGCACCCTGGACATGGGCCTGCTGCAGGCCGGCGCCAGCGTCAAGGGCGAATTCGAGAATCGCCTCAAGAACGTCATCGACGAGGTCAAGAAAAGCCCCACGCCGATCATCCTGTTCATCGACGAAGCCCACACCATGATCGGCGCCGGCGGCTCGGCCGGCCAGAGCGATGCCGCCAACCTGCTCAAGCCCGCGCTGGCGCGCGGCGAGCTGCGCACCATCGCCGCCACCACCTGGAGCGAGTACAAGAAGTACTTCGAAAAGGACGCCGCCCTGGCCCGCCGCTTCCAGGTCGTCAAGGTCGAGGAACCCGGCGAAGAACTGGCCGCCGCGATGCTGCGCGGCATGGTTCCGCTGATGGAAGAACACTTCAACGTGCGCATCCTCGACGAGGCCATCACCGAAGCCTGCCGCCTGTCGCACCGCTACATCAGCGGCCGGCAACTGCCGGACAAAGGCGTCAGCGTGCTCGACACCGCCTGCGCGCGCGTCGCTCTGGGTCAGACCGCCACCCCGGCTGCCATCGACGACGCCCGCAAACGGCTTGCCCGCCTCGCCGCCGAGGTCGGAGCGCTGGAACGCGAAGTGGCCGCAGGCCACGTGCATGACACCCGCCTCGCCGGATTGCGCGAACTACAGAGCGAAATCGAAGCCGCACTGCAGGCCGACGAGCAGCGCTGGGAAGCCGAGCGCGAGCTGGTCGAAAAGATCAAGACGCTGCGCAGCGAACTGGAAAACGCCGCACATACCGACACCGCGCAGGCCGCCGACGGCAAACCGCGAGCGAGAAGGAAAAAACCCGCCGCCAATCCCGCCAAAGCCGAACTGCAAAAGCTCTACGACGAACTCGCCGCGCTGCAGGGCGAAACCCCGCTCATTCCCATCCAGGTGGACGGCACCGTGGTCGCCGAAATCGTCGCCGCCTGGACCGGCATTCCGCTGGGCAAGATGGTCAAGGACGAGATCCGCACCGTACGTCAGCTCAAACCCGCGCTGGAAGATCGCGTGATAGGCCAGGACCACGCGCTCGAAGCCATCGCCCAGCGCGTGCGCACAGCCCGCGCCAATCTCGAGGACCCCAACAAGCCCAAGGGCGTGTTCCTGTTCGTCGGCCCCTCCGGCGTCGGCAAGACCGAAACCGCCCTGGCCCTGGCCGACATCCTCTACGGCGGCGAACGCAAACTCGTCACCATCAACATGAGCGAGTACCAGGAAGCGCACACCGTCTCCGGGCTCAAGGGATCGCCGCCCGGCTACGTCGGCTACGGCGAAGGCGGCGTGCTCACCGAGGCGGTGCGCCGCAGCCCCTACTCCGTCGTGCTGCTCGATGAAGTCGAAAAGGCCCACCCCGACGTGCTGGAACTGTTCTTCCAGGTCTTCGACAAGGGCGTACTGGACGACGCCGAGGGACGCGAGATCGACTTTCGCAACACGCTCATCATTCTCACCAGCAACGTCGGCTCGTCGCAGATCATGCAGTCCTGTCTCAACAAGCCGGCCGAAGAGACTCCCGATGCCGACGCCCTCGCCGAACTGCTGCGCCCGGCGCTGTACAAGGCCTTCAAGCCCGCCTTCCTCGGCCGCATGAAGGTCATCCCCTACTACCCGATCAGCGACGACGTGCTGGAGCGGATCATCCGCCTCAAGCTCGACCGCATCGGCACTCGCGTCAAACACAACCATCAGGCCGACTTCAGCTACGACGACGCCCTGGTCGAGGCGGTGCTGGCGCGCTGCACCGAAGTGGACTCCGGCGCACGCAACGTCGACCACATCCTCAACGGCAGCCTGCTGCCCGAGGTGGCCGACAGCGTGCTCGCACGCATGGCCGAAGGCGATGCAATCCAGCGCATAAAAGTGGGCGCCGACAGGCACGGCGCCTTCAAGTACACCGTGAAGTAGACGTAACAAAAGGATCCACGATGAAAGTAACGATTGACTTGGATCGACTCCTGGAAGAAGGGAAAATCAGCCAGGCCGAGCATGCCAAATTCAGTGAGTTCGCCGCTCGTGGTACGAGTCAACTCGTCTTCAACATCCTGGTGGGCTTTGGCGTAGTCGCGGTCAGCGGCGGTATTCTTGCCCTACTCCCGACCACTGTCACGGCAATCACTCTCGGGTTGACAATCTGCGCCGCCGGACTTGTCCTCATGTCGGCCCGTATTGAGCAATGGACTCTGCTCGCCAACATTTGCATCCTGGTTGGAGCACTACTTTTGGGGGCCGGCGTCATCAAAACAGGCGAAGGCTCCGTCGGTTCCTTCCTCCTGGTTTCCGCAGCATTTGCTGCTGCAGGCATCATTTCGCGCAGCTCGCTGCTGAGCGTTCTCGCAGTGCTTTCCCTTTCGTCTTGTCTCGGGACAAGGACAGGCTATTTGCACGCCACCTATTTCCTAGGCGTTCAAGAACCGGCTGCAACAACCGCAGTGTTCACCATTTTCTCTTTTGTTACGTACAAGCTCTCGAAACACCTCTCTACAGACTACGAAAGACTCGCCATCGTCGCCTCAAGAGCCAGCGTGTTTTTGGTCAATTTTGGTTTCTGGATTGGTTCTCTATGGGGCGATCACATAGGCGGTGGCGTCACCATCAGTGCTCAATTTTTTGCGCTGCTTTGGGCCATTGGATTAATCGCTGTAGGGGCCTGGGCCTGGCACAGAAACCTCAGATGGCTGATCAACGTAGTAGCGACGTTCGGGGCGATCCACTTTTACACCCAATGGTTCGAACGGCTCGGCGCATCGGCAGAGACCGTACTGCTAGCAGGCCTCCTAGCCCTTGGCTTTGCCGTTGCCCTGCGGGCGGCGACGTGCTCGTCCCGGACCGGTTCCAGGGCTGGGAAGCGGTCGACCACGGCGGCTTTCGCTTCGAGCTGGCCACGCTCTCGCCCAACGCGCATATCCCGCTCGAGCGACTGCTCGGCGCCCCGTGCTGCTGGAGCTGCTCACCGCCGACTCGCGCACCGACCTGCGCCCCTTTCACGCCCACGTCTCGGGCATCGAACGCGTCGGCAGCAACGCCGGCCTGGCCCGCTACCGCCTCACCCTCGAGCCCTGGCTGGCCCTGCTCAAGCTGCGCCAGGACAGCTTCGCCTTTCGCGACGCCACCGTCATCGAGATCGTCGAGCAACTGTTCGCCCACTACGCCAAGGGCGTGGTCGTGCCCGCCTGGCGCTGGCAGCTCGCCGATCGCAGCCTCTACCTCAAGCGCAGCCTGACCACGCAGTACCAGGAGAGCGACTTCGCCTTCGTCGAACGCCTGCTCGCCGAGGAAGGGCTGTTCTACTGGTTCGAGCACGCCGGCGATCCGGCCGCGCCCACGCTGGGCACGCACACCCTGGTGCTGGCCGACAGCAACGAAGCCTTCGAGCCCGGCGAGGCGCTCACCTGGCGCTACCACCGCAGCAACGCCACCGAGCGCGACGACACCATCCAGCGCTGGGCGCCGGTGCGCCGCTGGCAGACCGGCCAGGCCCTGCGCGCCAGCTGGGACTACCGCACCCGTTCGCTGCGCCCCGCCCAGGCCCAGGCCGAAGCGCCCGCCGTGGCGGCGGTGGACGACGACACCGCCGGCCCCTACGCCTGGCCCAACCCGCGCGAGGGCGAGCGCCGCGCGCGCCAGCACCTCGACGCCCTGCACGCCGACTCGGCGCGAGTCGACGGCGCCGGCAGCGTACGCCGCCTCGCCCCGGGGCAGTGCTTTCGGCTCAGCCAGCACCCCACCCAGGACGACACGCCCCTGGCCTGCCTGCGCGTCGAGCATCGCGCTCGCAATAACCTCGATGCCGAGGTCATGGGCGCGGCCGAGCGAACGCTCGGCGCCGATTTTGCCCCCTTCGACGATCCGGCGTGGGACGCCCCCTGGCCAGAGGCTGCCGCCAAGCCGCAGACGCAGCCACAAACGCACGCTGACGCCGCCGACGACCCGCTCTACACCAACACCTTCGTCGCCCAGCCCGTCGCGCGTCCCTATCGCCCGCACACCGCCGAGGGCCACGGCCTGCGCCGCCAGCCGGTGCCCACCGCCACCGGCGCGCACAGCGCGGTGGTGGTCGGCGACGGCGCCCCCATCCACACCGACCGCGACCACCGCGTCATCGTCCAGCAGCACTGGCAGCGCGGCGAGAACGCCGCCAGCCGCCTCGACCATCCGCGCACGCCCAACGCCCCGGCCGACGGCAGTGCCGGCACCTGGGCGCGCGTGAGCACGCCGCTGGCCGGCGCCAACTGGGGCAGCGCCATGCTGCCGCGCGTCGGCCAGGAGGTCTGGCTTAACTACCTCGAAGGCGACATCGACCGCCCGGTGGTGGTCGCCTCCCTCTACAACGGCCGCGGCAACCCCGACGCGCCGTTCAACCAGGCCGCCGGGGGACCGGCCGGGGCCACCGGCAACGCCCCGGCCTGGTTCACCGGCAACGCCCACCCCGGCGTGCTCTGCGGGATCAAGAGCCAGGACCTGGCCACCAGCGCCGACGGCAGCGGCGGCTACCGCCAACTACGCCTGGACGACACCCCGCAGCAGGGCCACGCCCAGCTGGCCACCACCGACTACGACAGCGCGCTCACCCTCGGCCACGTCAAGTACCTGATCGACAACCGCCGCGTGACCGATCTGGGCTACGGCGCAGCACTGTCCAGCCTCGCCCAGGGCGCGCTGCGCGCCGGCAACGGCCTGCTGGTGGCCACCGGCCCCGGTTCGGCGCAGATGGACGCGGCCGAGTCCGGCGCCGTGCTCGATCAGGGCAGGCAACTCGTGCAGGGGCTGACCGAAGCGGCCCAGCACCAGCAAGCCGGACTGCCCGGCGAGCCTTCAGCCGAAAAGCTGCACGCCACCGACTCCCAGGCCAAGCTCGGCGCATCGCTGGCCGGCACCCGCCGGGGCACCGAACCCGGCGGCGGCATCGGCGGCGGCGAAGGCACCGTACCCGCCTGGAACCGGCCCGACCTGATCGCCCACGGCCACGACGGCCTGGCCGCCGTCACCCCCAGGGACCACGTCTGGGT
>NZ_JARRQY010000093.1:0-7309 GCF_037381185.1 Acidihalobacter sp. | reverse complement strand
GTGTTCTCGCTGCCGTAGGCCAGAGACAGATCCCGGAGCGTGTGGTTTGCGGGTTGTTGCGAGAGCAGGCCCATGATACGGCGATCATGATCGGTTTTGCGCTCGCCGAGCATATACGGCGTATTGGGCTACAGCGTCTTCGGCGTTGTGGCTCCAAAGCCGTGGATGCAGTCAGGGGGCAGATCCAGCATGCGCTGCATGGAATCCGCTTGAGTGGGGAGGCGGGGCAGGATGATGGTCGTCATGTTGGGGCTGGCCTCTGGTTTCCTGAGAGAAGGAGAGCTAAAATAACCATATTTAATTGGTGGTAATTTGGTCAATACTGTTCTTGCCGGTAAATTGTGTGCACAGTGCAGCACCCAAATACTTAATGATGGCAATAGGCGGATTCAGGGCCTTGCCTATTGCCTTCTGCGCGAACAGCTTGCTCCTCGTATAGAGACATAAGAATTCCGGTAGCACCTCGATATGAAGCTCAGAAAGATTGCCGAAGGCGGCACTGCTGAGGTGTTCTCCCTGCCAGACGGCAAGGTAGTCAAGCTATATCACCCCGAGTACCCGCCGGATGAGGCGGAGCGTGAGGCATCCAAGGCCGAACTGGCTTATAGACAGGGACTGCCAACGCCTGAGGTGATCGAGGTTCTGCAAATAGAAGGACGACAAGGAATTGTATTTGCAGACTGCAGCGGACCCACCATGGGGGATTGGCTGCAGGAGCGGCCTGGCGAAATCGAGTCGATGGCCAAGTTGCTGGCCGCTTTGCATGCTGAAGTACACAAGTGTTCCGTGGACGGTTTCCCAACGACGGTTCAAAGGGTTCAAGACAAGATTGAATGCGCCGAATCGTTGGACGATGAACTCAAGCTGAGCCTTCAGAACAGTCTCGCCGCGATGAGCGGTGGCGGGAGTATGTGCCATGGTGATTTCCACCCCGGAAACGTGTTGCTGTCCAGAAATGGCCCCATGATCGTTGACTGGGTTGACGGAACAGTCGGGCCGCCCGTCGCTGATGTGGCGCGGACAGTCTTGCTCGTACACTTCAGCCCGGATTCGCAAAATGCGAATGGAGCCGAAGCACATCGGGAAATGAAGAAGCGCTTCTTGCGAGCCTATCAAACGCAGTATCTGAAACTCCGGACATTTGCTGGCGAAGACTTTCAGCGATGGATGTGCATCATGGCCGGGGCACGATTGTCGGAGAATGTTGTGGACTCGAGCACGGGAAATTCTCTTCTGGCCCTAGCAAAAAATGCCGGCTATTCAGGCATGGCGGTGTATGTCTAAGTCCTGAGAGACCCGCTCTAAGGTCTTGTCCCTTGCCCTGGCGCAGACATTCGGCTCAACGCTTGAAGCCGTAATCACCCGGCAGATACTGATACAGCCAGGTCTCGCTCAGCGTCCTGTTGCCCAGCTTCAGATAGCAGCGCAGGTTGATCGGCTTGGTTCCCGTCGAATGCAGATCGAACTGCGCGCGCCACAGGTTCGTGCCGAGGATTTTCAGCACGAACTTGTTGCTCACGCTGCCGCGCGAGGCGGTCACCACCGGCTCGATGTCGAAGCGCTGGTGCATGTCGGCGAGCGGGCCGCCGGTGAACTCGATGACGAACTTACGGCCGTGCGGATCGCGCGGCGCGTGCTGGCCGGGGATGCCGGGCCGGCCCAGGCGGGTGGCGACGACGCGGGCGGCCGTGGGCAGGAAGGGCTCCTGCGCTACCCAGTAGAGCCGGTAGTCGAGCTTCCATGAAGTACCGGCCACGGCCTTGCGGGCGGGCTTCCAGAATGCGACGACGTTGTCGTTGGTCTCATCGTTGGTGGGGATCTCCACCAGCACTACTTCACCTGCGCCCCACTTGCCCTTGGGTTCGACCCACACGCTGGGGCGGCGGTCGTAGTAGGCGCTGTCGTCCAGGTAGTGGCGGAAGTTGCGGTCGCGCTGCAGCAGCCCGAAGCCCTTGGGGTCGTGGTCCAGGTAGCTGTTGGTCTGTACGTGCGGCGGGTTGTTGAGCGGCACCCAGATGCGCTCGCCCTTGCCCGTCCACATGGCGAGGCCGTCGCTGTCGTGGATCTCTGGATGCCAGTCGGGCGCGGTGCGCTGGTTGGTCTCGCTGTACCAGTACATGCTGGTCAGCGGAGCGACGCCGAGCTGGGCGATGTCCTTGCGCTGGAACAGCTCGGCTTCGACGTCGGCGGTGACCGACTTCTGGTCCTTGCGCCAGGTCATGCGGTAGGCGCCGGTCAGGCTGGGTCCGTCGAGCAGCGCGTAGACGACGATGTCGCCGCCGTCGGGCGGCTCCTCCAGCCAGAAGGCGGTGAAGTCCGGAAACTCCTCCTTCACGCCCGGTACGGCCGTGTCGACCGCGATGCCGCGGGCGGACAGGCCGTACTGGTTCAGCGGGCCGGCGCTGCGGAAATAGCTTGCACCCATGTAGGCGAGCCAGTCGCCGGGCTCCTTGCCCGTGTTCATGGCGCGAAAGCCGGCGAAGCCGAGGTCGTCTGGCGCTTCGGCGCGCAGCCCGCTCTTGCCGTAGTCGAACAGCTTTGGGTTGTAGATAACGCGCCGGGACTTGCCGCCGTTGACCGCGTGGATCTGCACCGGCTTGCGCGCGTATCTGCCGAGGTGGAAGAACTCGATCGGATACGGCTTTCGGTCGTTGCGCCACAGTGCATCGGCGCTGCGAAAACGGATCTGCTGGTAGACGTCGTAACCGATCTTGTCGAGTAGGGCCGGGTGCTGCACCGGCGTGGGCCGGTACGGCCGGCGCGACAGATCGCGCGCCCACTGGCGCAGCAGATCGAAGCTGAACGGCCGGGCGGGGCCGAACTGGAGGTCGGCTTCGTTGGCGGAAGTGGCCGCAACGGCGATATTCGAACGCGACGTGGCGACAACAACGCCCAGCGCCTGCATGGCCAGCAACACCCGGCGGCGGGTCGGATCGATACTCATGCGCGGCTGTAACCTCTCTGTCTCCGGAACACGCTGTATGCATTCATATGGTGGAGACGGACGGTAGCACGCGAAATTTCGGCAGCGGAGCTGTCGCTGGACAGCGACGTTGGGGTGTACGCTCATTCATGCTGGGTGCCAATGCGCCGGCCAATGGTCGGATCGTATGTCGGTGAGCGGACCGGGGTTGGTGTAAGCGGGGTTTTCCAAATTCTGGAGTGCGATGTGGATTTCGTTTTGTTGGCGGACCGTCCGGATGAGCTGGAGAGGGTCGCCGGATGGTATTTCGAGCAATGGGGCTACAGAAGGCCGGGCATGACGCTGGCCGATGCGCGTGAGGACCTGCGGGATTACCTGAACCGCGACAAGTTGCCGCTGATGGTGCTTGCGGTCGAGGGCGACGAGCTCATCGGGGCCGCGCAGCTGAAGTACCGTGAAATGAGCATTTATCCGGACCGCGAACACTGGCTCGGCGGCGTGTACGTTGCGGACGGTTATCGGGGCCGGCGGATCGCCTCGAAGCTGGTCGAGCGGATCGTGGCGCTCGCCCGCGCTTTCCGGGTGGAAACGCTGCACTTGCAGACCGTGCGCGAGGACGGTGGCCTGTATGCGCGCCTCGGTTGGCAGGCTCGCGAGCAAGTCCACTACAAGGGCGACGACGTATTGGTGATGTCGCGGGATATTGGCGATCGAAACCCGTAGCAACGGCGGCGTCGCCTTAGTAGCCGGTTAAGACTCTCGACGACACGAAAGGACTCTGTATGCCGACGATTCGACGAATACGCTATGCTGAACCGGGGTTGATCTCCGGCCTTTGCGGACTGCTGCAGGACTCCGTCCATGGCGGCGCCTCGGTCGGGTTTCTCGCGCCGCTTTCGGCCGAGGCTGCGCAGCGGTATTGGCAGCAGGTTATGGCTGCTCTGGGCGAGGGTTTGGGCCTGTGGGTGGCGGAAGAGGATGGCGCGGTAGCGGGCGCCGTGCAGCTGGCGCCTTGTCTTATTGCTCCGGCAGCCAAGTATTGCCCGCTTCAGGGCTTGAGCAAGGCCCTGAATCAAGGCGCAGTCCGCAGCCAATGGCAAGCCCTTGGCAAGGGAGTGCAACGCCGAGTCGGGGCCTTGCTCAAGCCCCGAACATGCTGTATTCAAAAGACTGGCCGGTCTGTGCCGGCCCGATGCCGCGTTATCGAACCTTGCTGTAGAGTGATTACAGCGGCGTTTCGATGCCTTGCCTTGGGCCGGCACAGGCCGGCTGAAGCGGGCAATACTTAGCTGCCGGAGCAATGAAGAAAACGGGCGCCACCGCGCCGATCTACAGAAGCTGTTCGTGCACAGCGAATGGCGCGGCCGCGGCATTGCCACGGCTCTGATGTCTGCCGCGGAAACGGCGGCGGCCGAAGCGGGCATTTCCCTACTGGTGTTGGATACGCTGCTCGGATCGGCGGCCGAGCGTATTTATGAGCATCTGGGCTGGACGCGTGTAGGCGAGATTCCCACCTACGCCGCGAGTCCGGACGGCGAGTTGCATCCGACGGTGTATTTTTACAAGACGCTCAATATCCAAGGACGGAGGTATCAGACATGAATGACGATGGACACGTAGGGTCCAGCAATGAACTCGAAGCACAGCTGGTGGTGGAGATATTCGTGCGGGATTTGGAACGCTCGCTGGCGTTCTATCGCGCGCTGGGCTTCGAACTTGCCCGCCGGACATCGGAATTCGCCGCGTTGCGCTGGGATGCGGCCTATCTCTTCCTGGATCAGCGTCCGGGGGCGGAAGAGCCGACGGATCAGCCGTTGTGCGCCAATGTGCGCGTGGTGGTCGACGACGTGGACCGTATTTGGGAGCGTGCGCAGGGGTTGGCCGCGAGGGTGGTCAAGGAACCCCGGAATCAGTCGTACGGCCTGCGTGATTTCACGATTGCCGACCCGGACGGTTTCGGCGTCCGGTTTGCGCAGCTTTTGTAGCGCCACGACTGAATCATTGAGTTCGGTCAATTTTGCGGGCTTGAGCCGTTGCCTGGCTGTGGCGACGCATGGCACCAATGCACCTGCGTCCAGTGATGTTTGCCGGGGTCGGCAAGGACGATGCAATAGAAAAACAAAGGGGGCGAGGCCGCAGCGGCGACGCCCGGGGATACCCATGTTCCGTGTCCGCGGCGCCTTCGGTTCGAATGCCGGGCGGCAAATGGGGGGTAATGGTAATGAGGGGAAACATCGCAAAACTTCTGGCGGCGATTCTGGCGGCCGGCTTCTCTTCGAGTGTGAATGCCGAGGGCGTGAAATCCTTTGATTTCAAGATTCCGCCTAAATCAGCGCAACTCAGGGCGGCGAAAACCGAGTGCAAGTTCGAGGGGCTGACGGTACCGGGCAACACTGTCGTCTATGCCGCCGGCGGATATCGGGGGCGCGACACGGGCTTTCAGATCGATCAGAGTGGTCATGCCGCGCGGCAGTTCGACGTGGCGGTGAACAGCCCCAACCGGCCGGTGGCCCTGATCCTGGCTTCCTATGAGCCGACCATCTGGAACATGGGCTGGAAGCAAGGGTACGAAGATCGTGGCAGTGCTGGTGTCCGGCTACCATCGCCAGGTCATTACCGGTCTGGAGAAGAAAACCCCGGTGCTGATAAGTACTTACGACAACCGGGGGCCATGCGGCTACTTCTATATCCGCAACAGCCGTAATACCGCGCTCAATCCCAAGTCCAGGGCGCTGTTCGGCAAGCCGGTCGATCTGGTCTACGTCGGCGATAAGAGTGGACGGCTGGTGCTTGGCAAGCCGATCGACGGCAAAACGAAGCTCGTAACGGCGGCGGACAGCTCACCGGAATCGTTCCGTGATCCCTCGGCCCCGCTGGCGGGAAAAGCCGGTCTCGACGCGGCGGTCGCGAAAGGTCTGATTCGCAGGGCGACGGCGCGCGATGCCGATGCGTGGGTCAAGGCGGTGTCGTCGAGGCCGTCCACTCTGGATGAGCCCCCCATTGTGGGTAAGGGTGTGCCCAAGCCGCGTCCGCCCCGCCTGCGTAACGCCTACGTCGTGCTGAAGGCGTTCACCTACCCCGCCGGCCTCTACGGCGCCCATTCGGCCACCTTCTTTATCGCCAAGGGAGCGCCCGCTCCGTCCGGAAACCCGGGGCACTCGGTCGTCTACGACTTCAACACCCTAAGCTGCAAAGGTCCGCTCTGTCGGAGCCGATAGGCGTCCGGGTACGGGCATCGCGTGGTGTGAAACGAAGAAGGGCGGCTTTTGCCGCCCTTCTTCTTGCGCTGTCCGGCCGTCGCCCTACTTGGCGAACAGGCCTTCCACCGCGCTGCGCTCCTCGCGCAGTTCCTGGGCGGTGGCGTCCATGCGGGCGCGGGAGAATTCGTTGATCTCCAGGCCCTGGACGATCTCGTACTTGCCGTCCTTGCAGGTCACCGGGTAGCCGTAGATGATGCCCGGCTCGATGCCGTAGGAGCCGTCCGAGGGGATGCCCATCGAGACCCAGTCGCCCTCGTCCGTGCCCAGCGCCCAGGTGCGCATGTGGTCGATGGCCGCCGAGGCCGCCGAGGCCGCCGAGGAGGCGCCACGGGCCTTGATGATGGCCGCGCCGCGCTGCTGCACGGTGGGGATGAACTCGCTTTCGTACCAACCCTGGTCGACCAGCTCGGTGGCGGGCTTGCCGTCGACGGTGGCGTGGTAGATGTCCGGGTACTGGGTGGAGCTGTGGTTGCCCCAGATGATCATCTTCTTGACGTCGGTCGAGTGCTTGCCGGTCTTCTCGGCCAGCTGGCTCAGGGCGCGATTGTGGTCCAGACGCACCATGGCGGTGAAGCACTTCGGACCCAGGTCGGGTGCGTTCTGCTGCGCGATCAGCGAGTTGGTGTTGGCCGGGTTGCCGACCACCAGTACCTTGACGTCGCGCTTGGCGTGATCGTTCAGGGCCTTGCCCTGCGGGCCGAAGATGGCGCCGTTGGCTTCGAGCAGGTCCTTGCGCTCCATGCCGGGGCCGCGCGGGCGGGCGCCGACCAGCAGCGCGTAGTCGACGTCCTTGAAGGCGACGTTCAGATCATCGGTGGCGACAACATCGTGCAGCAGCGGGAAGGCGCAGTCATTCAATTCCATCACGACACCCTTGAGCGCATCGAGCGCCGGGGTGATTTCGAGCAGGTGGAGGATAACCGGCTGATCCTTGCCGAGCATGTCGCCGGCGGCGATCCGGAACAGTAGTGCGTATCCGATCTGGCCGGCAGCGCCGGTCACCGCAACGCGAACAGGGGCTTTCATAGCGTTACTCCATACTAAGGGTGTGGATAAAGAGCAGAATGCTAACACGGCACCCCGGTCGTCCACGGACTGGCGGGTAAGCGGATTCCTCACGCGCGAG
>NZ_JARRQY010000092.1:0-7796 GCF_037381185.1 Acidihalobacter sp. | reverse complement strand
AATCACGCTAATAGGCCGGCGTCAACGACGCTAAAGTCGTGGTTCGCGCCACCGTGGACGGATACGCGAGGGGCCAAACACCTCGCCGGCTGAATCAGCAATAGTTCAGCGTGTCCTTAACAATTCATTCAAGCCGACGCCGCTTCGCGACGCAGCTTAATTCAGGCGTTAGGCTCACGAACATGACGAAATCGCTCAATATCTGCGACATTCGATAACCACCCAATTTAAATTGACGTTCTGAGAGCAGAGATAATGTTCCTTCACAGGAGGTGGGGCCGAAGACTTACAATATCTTTGCTTGAATCAAGAGTGCCTCAAGCAGGAAAAAGGTGGCGCAAGGAGACTCCACCAACTGGACCTCATTGGGACCGATTCGATAGTGATGCCCCACGAAACTTCCAGTTTCCACGATTTCCTTTGTCAACAGCTCTTCGAGATGCAGGTAGGACTGTTCACGCAGCCATAGCCTATCCGGCAAGTGTTGCCACAGCCTGAGCGGGGCCACGGATACAATGGCCAACGCACATGGGTCAACGGGCGATGCACCATTGCCTGGCGCTGAACCATCCCACTGGCGGTGCCAGTACGCGCATGCGCGTACCGCCGCATCGATATACCGTTTCTGTCCATACAGGCGCGCGGCCTCGGCAAGTCCGAGCATCGCCCAGGACTGTCCTCGTTGCCACGCACCTGCGGTCTCCTCAGCAGCATGCGGAACCAGAACCACCACATGACTACGCCAAGCGCCAGCGGCTCCCTGTAAATGCGTCATGCAGGCATCCAGACGCCATTGCGCCATAATGCATCCTTTGCGCCCTCCGTGCGTATGCATCAGCGAGAGAATTGGCGCCAGCGAATCCACGTTGAGCGTGTGCCGTCCGTTATCTCCGCCCCCCATGCCTTCACCCAGCGGCCACGCGGCCAACGATCCGTCGAAGCTGTCAGCCATTGCCTGTGTCGCGCGCCGCGCAAGCCTTGCCGCGTCGTCGTCACCGTGCAATCGACCACCAAGACCAGGGCCATACCAGAACACGAAACTACGATTCACGCTTGGCTCATCCAGCATGGCTTCCAACTTTGTGCACCACTGCGCGGCTTGGTCCCGGTCCGTGCCTCGCCCTGTGACGGCTGCCTTCAACCACCATAGGCCCGCCCAGAAACCACCCATCCAAGAACCGCGCTTAGAGAGTGTCCAATCTGATGCCGAAGCCACTCGGAACAGTGGAAACTTGTCATAGCATTGCGCTGCAATGCTGTCCATGCGTTCAAAGATGGCCTCAATGGCGGTTTGCTTGAGCGCGTCTTGTCGCATAGGATCAAATCTCTTCTTTACGGTTTCGAAGTCGGTACAGACCTACGCACAGCAGGCTTCCAGCAACCAATGCCCCGAGCAGAAATTGCCAGGCCACCGAGTACCCACCCGGCAGGGTCAACAGGACGCCGAATAGCGGAGGACCGACGGCAAAGCCCCCAAAGAAGCCAACTGACAGCATGCCTGCCGTACGAGCCGGAAGGCCAAAGCGCGGGTCTCGCAGCAGCATGCTCATGGCAATGGCGTTGGTCGCAACCACCGTCAGCCCCATTCCCAGGACTCCAACCCACAACGGCCAGTATCGTTCGTGATCGGCCAACCGCATCACCAACAGCGCCGCGATAGGTAGCAGGAAGAGCATGAAGAGCAGCACCGTTTCGTCGCGCAGGCGAGAGCCTATAGGTGTAAGTAGCACGCGTGAAAGAATGCCCATCACGCCGAAACCGCCCACCATCGCACCAATAAGCTGGGCAGACACGCCCAGTTGATGAGCATAGACGCCAAGGAACGTGATGAACGAGGACAAAGCCAAGCCAGCACAAAACTGGATGGCCATCAACATCGAAAGCCTGCTATTGGGTCGCTCCACCTTGAAAGGCTGGGCAGCCGCAGGTCCGACGGCCTTAGGCGGGATCAATCGCGTCGAGATATATGCCAGTAGCAGTGCCACAGGCACCCATACTGCGAAGGCACCTCTTAATCCGAACCAAAAGGACAGACTAGGCAACACAAGCCCGGCGACAAGGGCGGAAGCCTGAATACCAGATTGCTTGAGCCCCACCACCGTAGCCTTGCGGCCAGGTGGGACAGCTTGCGCAATGGCTTGGTTGGTGGCCGGATTTGCCAGCGATTGCGCCACTCCACAGAACAGTAACGCCACCACCATTCCCCAAAAGCCAGGCAACAGCACCATCAACGTGAAGGAAAGGGCGACCAGCAGGAACAGGCTCTTCAATCCGCTGCGGCTGCCTATGCGCTGGACCAAGGTTCCTACCCAGGGCGAGAGGACGGCGGCCAACCCGAAAGCGCTGGTGGTCAACCATCCCAGGCGCTCCTGAGATATGTCCAGGTCCGCAATGAGCTGCGGCCCAAGCACACCAATGGCATAGAAGACCATCATTGGCATGCCCATCGCCAGAGTCAGCAGACTGGCTAGAATGGTGGTCGATTGGGCAGGGGCGGATTTCAGCATGTCATTCATTCGGCCGCCTTCGAGAAATGCATCGACGGTCGTACCGGATCGAACGGCCGCTCCGGCGCAGTAGCCGATAACAACTGTTTCCCTACCGTACTGATCAAGGCGTCGTCCGCACCATCGAGAATGTGTGTAGTGCGTGCTGCCCGGTAGATTCCGGACAAAGGGGTCCAATCGGCAAGTCCCTCTGCGCCCATGATCTGAATAGCGCAATCGGCAGCCTCACTCAGCGCATCCGATGCAGCTAATTTCGTGACGTTGACTTCGATGCCTCGAACTTCTCTGCGGCATCTTGAAGCAGGCAACGGGCCGAGGCGATACCACGATAGACCTTCTTGATTCGCTTCTGGCCAAGCAAGCCGACGTTCGGTATGAGAAGATGGCGACTGTACCGATTGACCTCCTCGCGGCTCAGTTCGTCACCCGGCGCGACTAAAGCGGGTATCTGCATATCAATCTCCGTTCATAATCCAAATAAGAACCAAACTTATTATCATTCTTATCTTGCATATTGACCTGGGCAATACTCATCGACCGCATATTCATATGCGAAGCGGAGAAAAAACTATTCGCGTGCAACCAAACCGCGTCAGGCTTCGAATGTGGCCAGATCCGCGCGCACCGCTCGGAACGCAACCAGGAATCGATCCGCTTCTTCCATCGTCAGCACCAGCGGCGGCTGGATACGCATGACGCGATTGTTGTTGGCAGTCACGAACGTCAGCACGTCATGTTCTTTCGATAGCTTGGTCATGAAGCGAAGGACGAACATGTCCTCCAGGCTTGCCTCCAGTTCGCGCATGGCCGCTTCGAGGTGGAAACGGGCTTTGCCCGGCATCATGCGATAAGTGGCGGCGGCCTTGGCGGGAATACGACTGGTCATCTCTCGCACGAGCGCATCGGCACCACTTCGTGCCGGGATTAGTCCGCTGTAAGCATCGCCTCCGCGGTGGTGCCAACGCTGTGCCGCACCCACCACGCCAGCAGGAAGGCACACAGCACGCCAAAGCTCAGTCCGGTCAACATGCCGACCTGACCTAATCGATCCAGCATCACACCCGCTGCCACGGGTACCGCTATACGCGTCACCGTGAAGAGGGTCGATTGCAGTCCATAGTCCGAGGCATTGCGCTGCCGACGGGTAAAGAACATCGTCAAACCAAACATCAACGCCGATACCGCGCCCATACTTGCCGCCACGATCAGAACACTGGCGGTCAACCAGACGGGCCCCAACTGTGCCCATACAGTGACGGTGAGAAGCACCAGCGCGCAAAGCGCCGCCAGGAGGTAGGCTGGAATCGCACGCGCTGCGCCCAGCACCCGCACCAAGCGCCCACCGATCAGGCTGGATAGCGCGCCAGTGACGCCGCCCGCGATGCCCACCGTCCATGCTACTTGTTCAAGGGGCATACCTTGGTCAAGCATCAAGGGCTTGAGGTAGAGCCAGACCGCGCCAATGAATGGGAAGCTGGTCAGCAGAAGCCATGTCCACTGTTTGGCCCCCGGCTGGCCAAAGAAGCTCACCCAATCGGCGACAAAGCCCAATTGTTCACCCGGCTCGGTTTGTGTCTGGAGAGAGGCCTTGTCGCGCAGCGCCGCGAACGGCAAGCAGCCGACTAGTAATCCCATCGCCATGATCACGAACGGCGCTTGCCAACCCCACCGCGCTTGCACGATCAACATGGCGCCACCACCTACGACCGCTCCGACGAACAGCGCCGCTGATCGAATGCTGCCCGCCCGTAGCTGCTCCACGCGCGGCAACCATTGCACGGCCAGCGCATTCAGGGGAATGTCCATCCAGGTGGTGGCGATGCTGATGGCAAAGGTCAGCGCGAACAGCGGCAGACGATGTTCGATCAGATTTTGCCTGCCGATTCCGACGTACAGGGCGAGCAACAGCAGACCCAGCAGCCACAGCCAATGTACGAAGTGACCGCCGCCTAATCGCACGTGCTGCACCGGCATCGCCAGGGTGAACTTGAAGATGACCGGCAACGCTGCCAACTGGAACAGCCCGATCTCCGTACCTGTCCACCCGTGCTGGCGCATTACCAACGGCATACCGAACATCAGGTAGATGCTCGGGACCGCCAACACCAGGTTCATCCATCCGAACAGGAGTTGCAGTCCCCACAACCGCGTTTTCGTCATCGTTATCCTCCACGCGCCTTATGCGCGACCAATGCAGTAACCGGCGTAACGGGAAAGCGCACGCCATCCCACTGCTTTACATCGACAAATCCAGCACGCGTCAGGTTGCGAGCCAGTTCTCCTTCGGGTAGAACATGTCTGCCTTGCATCCGCATGTGCAGGTAATACTGTAAGATGCGCCTGGCCTGCGGCGCGGTCGCATGCACTTCCGCGTGACAGCACACCAGCACGCCGCCGGGCCGCAAGGCCTGATACAGCCGATTGAGCACCGCCGGAATATCCGGCACGAAATGCAGAACGGATGAACACCAGATCAGGTCGTAGTCGGCGCCGAAATCATCCTTGTTCAGATCGCCGCCCATCGCCTGAAGGCGACCTGATAGCCCTGCCTCGACGATGCGCTCGGTGGCGACAGCGGCCACCGCTTCGTACTCGAAGACCGTTCCGGTCAACGCCGGCTGCAACCGCGCCAGGGCAATGGCCGCCAGCCCAGGACCGCCACCCAGGTCCAGCAGCCGCTTCGCGTGCTGGAATTCGGGCTGCATGGTGAACAGTTCACACGCCACCTCCGCCGTGACGGCGCGCTGTTCCTGAGTGATCTGCGCGCGCGCGGCCATTGCCCACCCTTGCTGAACAGCGTCGGCGTCCGGGGTTGGCGTCATGCCGCTTCCCTTGCGCACCAGATCATCCAACTGCATACCGACCTGGCGCAGGACGCGATGACGGAACAGCAGGGCATCCCCGCAGTAATAGTCTGAATCGGTGCTCAGGTATTGGGCAGCGACAGGCAGATTTCGGTAACGTTGCTGCGGGGCACTCTCACGCTCCAGCAGATCCATGCTCCACAGCAGCTCCAGCAGGTAGCCGGTGTTGGCGTGGTCCAGGGCCAGCTCTTCAGCGACCTCGTCAGCGCCGGCGAACTGCCCCAGATGCGCGAACAGGCCACATTCCAATGCCATCCGCACCGCATCCGCTCCCAGCCCGGACAACTGCAGGTCCCAGCAAGATTGCAGCGCATGCGATTCGACCAGATGCACAGGTGAAGCGACTGCTTTCAACGATTGACGCATCGCGTCTTCTCCTTCGATAACCACGACGTTGACTTAACATCATGATATATATTTGATGAGAATCATTTGCATTAATGAATATGCGAGGCGGAGTTATTCGTATGCAGAACGCTTAAAGCGGGAGGAGCAATGAGTACGCGCAAATGCAGCTACCGTCTGACGACGGATCAGCCTCGGTTATGCCTCGCCCTTGACGAGGGTCGAGTGCGTCTACAATTGCCCGACGATCTCGGCAATTGCTACACCGAGTGCATGGAACTGGAACAAGGGTTCTTGCTGAGCCGCCTGCATTACTGCCCCACTCGGCCACTCGTCGAGGAAAGCAACGGCCCCCATGCCGAGCGCGTGATGGTGGTTACGATCGGCCTGCGCGGGAAATCTGGCTACCGGGGAGACGACGCCCCCGGCCTGCTCTTCAAGGCGGGCCACACCACCATCACAGCGTTCCGGGCCATTCAGGGGGAAAGGCACTACGAGGCGGATGATCCCGTCTCGCAACTGCGTTTGGTGATCAATGAGGCGGCGCTGAACAAATACGTGGGATCGGAGCGAGCTGGCCAGATTCTGAGCGGCGCCGGTCTGCATCGCTTGTCGTTTCACCCCAGCAGCGACGCGACCATGGCGCACGCCGCCGCTCTGACACGCTACATGCAGGCTGGTGTAATGGCGCAACCAAACTGCCACCGTCGTCTGGACCTGCATATCCACGCGCTTAGCCTTCTGTCCGAACAGTTCAACCTGCTGACCCCGCCCAAGCCAGCAGGGGCCACCCCGCTGTCCGCTGATGACATTGAACGCATCGAGCGTGCGCGCGACATTCTGACCGGCCAGTTGCACCAGTCACTGACGGTCGAATACCTGGCTACAGCCGTTGGCATGAACGCGCACAAGCTGAAGGAGGGTTTCCGCTACCTCTACAACAACACGCCAATGGGCGTACTTCTTGAACTACGCATGCGAAAGGCGTACACGCTGCTTGAGGCCGGCAAGCAGGTGGCGCAGGCCGCATGGCAGGTCGGTTACAAGTACCCCAACAATTTCTCGGTTGCATTCACGCGCTACTTCGGTCGGCCGCCAAAGTCCATCTTCGGAAATAGGCAACAGTAGCTTCACTCGCGCTACTCGCTTCGCCAGCCGCGACCGCTATTTCACGCCCATCGTTGGGTTTGACGCCAGCGCCGACGTCCCGTCTTGCACCCAAAATCCATACAAGAAGATGAATCCTATAGGGTTCACATAGGAATTCTTCTGTCTTGCATATAAATCTAAGTGATAATCGTTTGCCTATAAGACGATAATCGAAGCGTGGGGATTGCCATTGTCGTGGCATCTCGCAACCGGATTGAGGGCGAGGGGAATCGCGGTGTCTGAGATCGGCATGCGGCGGAACTGGTTGTCTTCATCACCTGGTGGCGCGATGGCCAAGGCAAGGGCTTTGTCCGTCATGAATGGCTCTCATGGGTGTTTTGCCCATGCTGCCCGTCGATTCGCTTGAATGGAGTCCGGGATTCGTCATTATGTCATTGTTCTCAATGGAAACCGTCAAGAAGTTCAACTTTAAAACTCTGGCTTGGGCAATCCTTCTGGCCCTCTCTTTTGAACACGCCTACGCACAGGAAACCATCAATCAGAAAAGTTCATCCACGAAGGAAAAAGGGGAAACCTCGAACAAAATCGATGTTTTTTCCCTTCCCCCTGTTACGGTAACAGCGCGCAAGATCAGAGAAGATATTCAGAAAGTGCCGTTGTCCGTCACCGAAAAAACGGGCATGGAGCTGGAAGATGAGCACATTCAAAACACGCAAGCCCTGTCTCGCTGGGTGCCAGATTTCAACTTCTCCAACAGTGGATTGCCTTTCGACAATCTACTGAATATCCGGGGTATTGGATCATCATCAGCACTGATTTCTCCATCCGTCATCTATTACGGGCGCCTCTAACAGGCTGTTGAAAAAGTCCTGCAAACCCGGAAGATTGCTTTTGGATTGTTGAGTGAGGGTTGTGGCCGATGCGCGGTGCAGACATACATCAAGATACGCTGTTCAGTACGGTGAGTCCG
>NZ_JARRQY010000091.1:0-11648 GCF_037381185.1 Acidihalobacter sp. | reverse complement strand
CTCGACGATGCAGGCATCGCTTGGGTCGAAGTCTTCGTCGGAGGAGGACATGCCGCTGTCATGGCAGCCGTATCGGCTGGGCTCGCGGTCGCCGCTTTATCGTGCCGCCTCGCGCCCTCCGACACGGTCGAGGTGAGTCGGCGATTCGCTCTTCCTGAATTACCCAGCTCAAGAATCATGCTGCATTCGAAACTCACCGATCAGCGCTCGCGCGATGCCTTAAGAACAATAGCGGCGGCCTACCGGGAACATAGAGCATCCAAACATTAAGACTTAGAGAAGCAGTTATGAGTCACATGCACGGCTAGTCCTGAAATCTCGGTTTTAGGGGCGAACCGGGCAATCGGGGGCGGCACTGCTCAAGACAACCGAATCTTCCTCGACAACTCCAGACGGTCGGCCGCAGTTGGTCAATCGTACTCATAGCAGCCAGAGGATACGGCATGCACTTCTCTCGCTGTAGGTGCCGTCACATAATTCTGTAATTCCGATACTGATTTCCTCTCCCGCCGATTGTCCGTGCACCCAACCGTTTGGAGGCACGGACATGGCAACCGCCCACGACCCCGAAGAACTGCGCCGTTTCACCCGCGACATCCCCCTGCCGGCCTACCTGGCATCACGCGGCTATACGGCAACCCACGCCGGAATGCGTGCGCAAACACGGAAAGCACATGCGAGTCGTACGCCAGCGAGTAGCTGAAGCGCTAGGCGGTCCATTGCGTAACCAGCCAGAGGATGCCAAGGTGATCAGGAAGAAAACCCGGATGAGTGCCAGGCCAACGCGAGTCATGTCGCCCTGTTCGCTGAGAATGTGGTAGAGACCGGGAGCGGCGGATCATAACATCTCGCCACCTCGCGGTCGACGAATTATTTTCGCCTGTGACCCTACGCATTCGAATGCCATAAAACAGCCGGTTCGTCTTCTACGTAGCTATCGGACTAGCAATCGACACGGGTTCTCTCCACGCTCGGAGAACGCTTTCGCGCAGCACTTCTGTAAAGGGACCGTTTGCCGCAGGGCTCGGCCAGACCCAATACAAGGTGACGGCTCCATGCCAGTATGGCCAGATGACGACTTCGCCATTCTCTACCGCCTCTTCCGCTTCGGTACGACGCAGGATACCCGCACCGAGTCCGCCTGCGACTAGGCTGCGTACGGCGCCATCACTATCGGCGATACGCGACATCTTCGGCAACGCATCCATAGGGCGAAACAAGTCGATCATCGCACTGCCCAACGCGCACTCCGATACGCTGCCGACCCACGGTATTGCGAGCAAATCCGCAAGTTGCAGGCGGTGTACTTCCTGTTCGAAACGGAGCGGCAACACGACGGTTAAATCAATACACGCGAGAAATGTTGCTTCCACGCCATCGGGCGCACTCCCAGACAACGCGAATCCGCCATCGAATTCTGTGGCACGGGTTCGGTGGATCACTCGCGCCGAAAGATCGCGCTGCAGCCTTACGTCCAGCTTCGGATGGCGCTCGGCCAGCGCCGCCATGATGCTTCCCAACCGCAACGACAGCGAATCGGTCAGAATGCCGATGCATGCCTGCCCGCAGAGCTGACCACGGATTTCTTCCGCGGTCTGTGTCACATGCTTGGCTGCATCGAGCGTCGCCTGCGCTTCGTCCAACAGTCGCCGGCCTGCCGAAGTCAGATACATGCCTTTCGATGTGCGCGTGAACAAACGCACCTCGAACTCGTCTTCGAGCGCTCTGATCTGAGCGCTTGCAGCTGGAATGCTGAGGAACAGCTGGCCGGCAGCTCGCGACAGACTGCCTTCTCGGGCAACCGCTACAAACGTCCTCAATTGACGTAGGTCCATATCATTCCGTGTTCGCTGGCGTTTGACCGTTGTGGCCGTGAATCTGATTTGACCAATCCGAACGGTGTGTGCATGCATAGGAAGGTAGTCTGCACGGGCAGGAATCGATATGGGAGCACCGATTCCAGAGTTTGGCCTATGTTACCGCTGCAGCACATGTACCGGCGTTCAGCGGCACCTAAGGGTGGGTAAAAAAATCGCGAATAGTCTAATCAGCGACTGCTTTCGGACAATGAGGCCGTTACCAACGGGACGAGCCTCGATATGCATCGCAGATACAGCGTACTTCTTCCTTATCTGGCTTTATTGCTGGCCACTGCCAGTTGGGGCGGGCTCTTTCACGTCGGCAAGTATGTCGTCTCGGTGATCAACCCGGTGTGGTTTACCAGTCTGCGCTATGTGGCGGCAGCGTCTTTATTGCTTCCCCTGTTGGTGTCAGGACGAATGTCGGCGGTACATCTGCGTGAAGGCGTCTGGCTCCGGCTCAGCGGCCTGGGTTTTCTAGGCTATGGATTTTTCCCCATTCTGGTCTTCTACGGTCTCAAGTACTCCTTGCCAACGCATGGGGCCGTCATCATGGCCACCATGCCCGTCACGACGCTGCTGGTCGATTGGGCCAAAAGTCGCAGACGCCCCACGGCCAACGCATGGTTGGTAGTCGGCTGCGCAGTGTTGGGCGTAACGCTGGTAGCCGGCTTGTGGGGGGCTCCCACATCGATACCACGATTTGCCTGGCTGGGCGATCTGGTTGCCTGGGTCGGCACCCTGGGCTGGATCGCCTATACCCATGACGCGGCGCGGTTCCGCGACCTGTCGTACACGCAGTACACAGTATGGACTACAGTGCTGGCTGCGCCCTGGTTGTTGTTGATCGCGGTGCTGGCCTCATGGGGTGGATGCATTGCGTGGCCATCGGAAGCTCAACTCGTCGAGATCGTGCCTGCCATGACCTACGTCGTCGTCGCCGCCACCGTTGGTGCTGCACTGACCTACAATTTTGGCATCCGCCAACTCGGCCCAGCACGTGGCATCGTATTCGTCAATGCGATTCCGATCACGGCCGTGCTGATCTCACTCGCGTTAGGGCAAATGCCGTCAGCTCAGGAATGGGCGGGGATCGTCCTGGTCATAGCGGCATTGTTGGTACACGCTCTCTTTGTTGCCGGGAAGCACTAAACGTCTACAACAGCGCCGTCAGGCAAAGCAACCAGACTAGTACACGGCTTGATCTTGATCTATCTCAAAGACTCATTGATCCAACAAACACGCTACCCGCAACCGCAGTCTAAATAGCGGTACCGTAAATACGAATGTTATGAACCGGCTATTCATGACCGACTTCCGCCTGACGGGGATGTCCCACGGCTGAATGAAGCCGTAATTCAGATACCGATTTCCTGTCCCGCCGATTGTCCGTGCACCCAACCGTTTGGAGGCACGGACATGACAACCGCTCACGACCCCGAAGAACTGCGCCGCTTCACCCGCGACATCCCCCTGCCAGCCTACCTGGCATCACGCGGCTATACGGCGAGGCCCGATCCCCGGTACCGCAACGCGCTGCTGCTGCTTTCTCCCGGTGGGCGGGAGGCGCTGTCGGTCTCGCAGAAAGGCGGCGTCTGGCTCTACAACGACCGCTACGATCCGCAGAACAAAGGCACGATCGTCAACTGGGCGCAGCGCCACGGCGCCGCCAACCTGGGCAAGGTGCGCGCGGGTCTGCGCCCGATCCTTGGCGACGACAAGCGCCTGGGCGATCTGAAGGCCTTGCAGAACGTGCTGCAGCAGAGCGCCGACATCGAACGCCAGGAAGCCGGCCGCGCCGAGCTCGAAGCGTTCGTGCGCGACATCCCCCTGCCGGCCTTCCTCGAAAAGCACAGCTACGCGTTCGACGCCAAGGAAAGCTCGCGCAACAGCCTCAAGTTCCGCGGCGAGGCCGGCGTGCTGCTGGTCAGCCGGCAGCGCGACGGCGCCTGGGTCTACTGGAACGCGACCGACGACCGGGACAAGGGGACGATCACCCAGTTCTGCCGCAACAACCTGGGCGCGGCCAGCCTCGGCGAGGCGCGCAGGATGCTGCGCCCCGAGCTGGGCGGAGCCGCCGACTGGACGCCGCCGGCGAGCGTGCGGGCACGCGAAGGGCGCAGCGCCGAGGCGCAGGACATGCTGGATGCCTGGGGCAAGCTGCCCGGCATCTACCTGAAAGACGCCGATCCCGGCCGCTACTACCTGAACGGGCGCGGCATCAATCGTACGATCGGGCGCTTCGAGGACGCGATCCGGGCCGAGCCGGTACAGGGCCACGTCAACGTCGCGGTGGCGCACTACCAGTTCCGCGACGGCGAGGACCAGCCGCGCCTCACCGGCTGGGAACGCAAAGGTCCAGGTCGAGGTGGACGCTCGTTCAGCGGGTTCTCCGGGCACCGGGGACTCGCCCTGCTGGGCAAACCCGAAGACGGCTACACGCTGGTGCTGTGCGAATCCGGCATCGATGCGCTGTCGCGCGCCGAGCTGGACGCGGCCTACGCGCCCAACGAGTACCTGCGAAGCGTCTACGCCAGCACCGGCGGCGCGCCTGGACAAGCCTCGGACCGCACGCTGCGCGAACTCGTCGAACGCCATCCGCCTGCCGGCATCGCCATCGCCCTGGATGGCGATCAGCCCGGGCGCACAGGCGTGCGGCCGGGACGCGAGATGACCGGACACCTGCTAGCGGTGGTGCGCGAGACGGGCACCACGGCCGCCGTACGCATCGACCAGCCGCGCGACAAGAAGGACTGGAACGAACAGCTCCAGTTCCACAAAGAGCGCGGCGAGCTGGACATGCCCGAGCTCCAGCACGGCCGCCCCGACCGGATAAGCCTACCGATCGAATCCGACCGCTCCGTCGACTGGGATGCGGTGCAGGCCGCGCTGGACGCCCCGTGGCCGCCGGCCGCGCGCACCCAGACGCCGGGACTGTCGCTCGAAGAGGACTCACCTCCCCGTCTGCGAAATCCGCAGACGCTCTACACGGTGCATCAGGCGCCCGGCGAAGCCGTACATCGGAGCGCCAGCCTGGCGACTGCCGCACAAGCCTGGGCGCAGGCCGACCACGAGCGGTTTCCGATCCTGCACCGGCAAGGGCCGAACGACGTGGACGCCAGCGGCGACCCGCGGCCCCGCCGCCTCGCCTGGGTCGAGCCGGACACGCGGGAACGGCGCATGGACCGCGACGCGGTATCGGCCTCCGACGAAAGGCAGGCGCTGGCCGACGCCCTCGCACAGGCGCAGGAACGCGACGCTCGGCAGCAGGCCACGGAGCGCGAAGACGCCTGCGCCGCCGCCCGGCGCCCCGACCCGCAGGAGCACGAGATAGCCGGGGAAGACCTCGGCATGGAGCGCTGAGCCGTGGCCGTCCTCAGCAAGCGCAGCATCCTGGAAGGCCTCGCATCGAGCGTGCGCGAGATGGTCGACAAAGGCGAACGCCCGCCCTGGCAGAAACCCTGGACGCCTTCGCCGGTCTCGGCGATGCCGCTGCACAACCCCGTCACCGACCGCCCTTATCTCGGCTCGCTCAACACCTTTACCCTGTTCGTCGAGTCCGCGATCCGCGGATACGAGGATCCCCGCTGGCTGGGCTACCGCCAGGCCAGGGCCGAAGGCTGGCAGGTGCGCAAGGGCGAGAGCGCTTCGCACATCTACGTGCCGGTGCAGATCAAGACCAAGCGCGAGAACGGCGAGCCGGTCATGGAACGCGACCCCGAGACCGGCGAGGAGAAGCCGCGCCTGTTCCAGGCGTTCAAGTCGGTGCCGGTCTTCAATGCCGAGCAGATCGACGGCATCCCCGAGCTCGCACCGGAGCGCACCGCCGAAGCCAGCCTACCCCGCTCGCAAGAGCTAGATGCGATCGCCGAGGCCATGGGCGTCAGGATCGTCACCACGACCGACCGCGCGTTCTACAGCTCGCAGGTCGACCGCATCGGGATGCCGGCACGGGCGGCGTTCGCCGACCAGGGCGGATACGACAGCACCAAGGCGCACGAGCTGGCGCACGCGACCGGCCACGCCTCGCGCCTCGACCGGCCGCTGGGCAACCGCTTCGGCACGCCCGCCTACGCCTTCGAGGAGCTGGTCGCCGAAGCCTCCGCCTACACGCTCTGCCGCAGCCTGGGGCTGCCCTACTCCGGCGAGAACCCGGACATGAACCGCGAACAGTCCGCCACCTACCTCGCCGGCTGGAGCAGCCAGCTCGACGGCGATGCGCTGGCCAAGGCTCTCGACAAGGCCGTAACCGCCACCGGCTACCTGCAGCGCGCACTGGAACAGGCCAGGGAGCGCGGCTTGCTGGAAGAACGGACGCTGGACGAAGAGCGGCAGCAAGAACGGACAGCCCTGCATCCGGACGCCCATGCGCGGCAGGAAGCGGGCATGGAAACAGAGCCGGACCCCAACCGGTATGGCATCGAGCGCTAAGCGCAGCCGCAATCAAGGAGACTACGCATGGAAACCAACCCGCAGCAGACGGCCACGCCCGCACAGGAGGAACGCACCTCGCTTCTGGAGTCCTGGAAGGCGTTGCACGAGGAAGCCCGCGCGCTAATCCGCGCCGAACTTGACGACCTGGCCGAGCGTCACGTCGAAGAGCGCAGGCGCGAGGCCGAAACCATCGAGACGGACAAGGACGTATGGCTGAAGGAACAGCAGGCGCCGGAAGACGCGCATGCCAGCCTGTGGGCCCTAGAGAAGGCCCGCCGTCTGGAACCGCTGACGCATCGGCACGACCGCGAGCGCGACGCCACCGTCGACGGCATCGGAAAACCGCCCGCCTGGGACGAATGGCTACGCCAGCAAAACAGCGAGACCGCCCGCCAGCTCCTGGCGGAAATCGATGCCGAGCGCGAAGCCGGCCGCGGCAACGGCATCGAGGGCGAGGCTCCGGAACGACTGCGCCCGCTCTCCCTCGAAGGCATTGAGGGACGCTGGGACACTAGGCACGAGCATGTGGAATACCGCCGCGGCGAGTCTCCTGTGTTCACCGACACCGGTCCACGCATCGAGGTCGCCGGTGCCGAGGAACTGGACATCGAGGCGGCACTGCGGCTGGCCGAGCAGAAGTTCGAGCTTGGCAGTCCGCTGACGCTGACCGGCGACGATGCGTTCAAGGATCAGACGGCCCGCGTCGCCGCGCGGCTCGGCATCGCGATCAGAAACCCCGAGCTGCAGGCGGCCTGGGAAGAGGAACGTAACCGCCTGGGCCTGCCGCTGTCCCTGGATCCCGATATCGCCCTGCGCAACACCATCCGCGCCGACCTCGACCGGATAGCCGTCACGCTCGACGGCGAGCTAGCGCGCCAAGCCGGCGCCGGCGCCGGCGAGAACGCGACGCTCGAATGGACGCTGGAGCATGCAGACTGGCTGTCGGCCCGCGCCGATCTGGCCCAGGCCGACAGCGCTACGCGCATCGCGCTGATGCGCGCCGGCGATCGCGGGCTCGATGCCCTCTCGGACAGCGAGCGGTCGACGCTGGAAGCCGGTGGCTATCTTGACGACGAAGGACGCCTGAACAAACGGGCGATCGATACGCTCGCAGTGAAGGAGGAACTGCTGACCGCCGACGTGCGTCTAGTGCAGGAACGCGGACAGGAACGGGCACAGGAGCAAAAACAGAACCGCGACAAGACGGAGGCGGCCGAGCGCGAGCAAAAGGGGCTACGAACCCGCAACGTCGGCGAAGAGGAAATAGAGCAATCGGCAGAGCAGCACGAAGAGCACGCCCTGGATGCCGGCCTGCCCGACTTCGGGGTACAGCGATGAGCTGGCACCATGCCGGCTATGGCGCCTGGCATCACGGCTATGCCGGCGGGATTGGGCACATGATCGTCTCCAGTATCGTGCACGGCGTGGTCTACGATGTCATCTGGAAAGCGATGCGCGGGCTCGACCTGGCTGGGTCCGCTATTTTCCAGCTATCCGGACCGGGCTTTACTCAAACACAGCCCAGTGCGTTTTCATAATCGAGCCCGTGCCGTGGAAGCGGACGTTAACTGGGAGTGACCATCAGGCAAGAGTCGACCCCAAGCAGTCGTTTCCTTGATTCCAGATATGGTCGGCTATGTCGCGCACTGCGGACGCTCGGATCTGCAGCTATCTTCATGTGGTTTTGATGGATTCGCAGCGACTCACTCTTCCCAAATTGGGATGATTGATATGGCAATTAACAATCCAAGTGCGATATTGACCATCCGCCAGTGATGTCGTTTGTTCAGATATCTGCTAAGCGTCCGGCCGATGACACACCAAAGGCTGAGCGAGGCTATCGCACCCATCCCGAAAGCGGCGCAAAGAACCCCAGCGAACACAAAGGGTGAACCCGTCAACGCCCCAAACGATGCGGCGGCGCCGAGGGTCATGGCCCATGCTTTTGGATTGAGCCACAGGAGAAGTGCTCCTCCTGTCACGGTAAGCGGTTTTTGCGAGGGACTGGTGCTCCACTAGGCGCCCCGCCTGATCCAATCCGCCACGCCAAATACACCAGATACGCCGAGCCGGTAGTTTTCAGAATCCAGATCAGGGACGGGGCTGTATTCAAGACTGCGCCGAGACCGGCCGCCGATATGGCGGCCAGACTCGCAAGCCCCAACGCAATGCCGAAAATCAGCGGCAGACTGCGTCGAAATCCAAACTGCACGCCCGATGCCGTGGCCAAGGTGGTGGCTCCGCCGGGCGAGATCGTTGCGATCAGTACAAACAACACGAGAGAGGCAAGCATCCCTGATCCTTTGGTTCATAGAGCCACACCGACTCGATAACAGCCAATGATGTTGTGGGGCATGTAGCACACTCTAAGCACCCCTATGTCGCTTGGACATCGAATGTTTACAATGCAGCTATTACGGATGCTAATAGTTGAAACTGACGATGCCACGCGATCTCGATCTCCGCCTGATGCGTACATTTGCGACGGCCGCACGCTGTTTGAGCATGACGGCAACGGCCGATGCACTTCACCTTACACAGGGCGCTATCAGCCAACACGTCAAGCGATTGGAAGAACTGTTGGGGGACAGCCTTTTTGTACGCACGCGTAGCGGGCTGACGCTCACAGAGGCAGGTCAAAAACTGCTTGCCCGCGCAGAAGACTTACTGCAGTTGAACGACACGATTTATAGGGAATTTGGCGTCACCGAGCCAACACAGCGCTTGCGTATCGGGCTCCCTTTCGATCTTGTTGCAAGCTATTTCCCGGCGATCGTGCAACCGTACTCGGTATGCCATCCTCAAGTAGAGGTGTCGCTAATCAGTGGAGCGACACCCGAGCTCGCTTTGGCTGTGGAGGCTGGTGAAATCGATTTGGCTGTGCTTGAGGAACCGGACGATACCGTCAGCGGTGAACGCCTTGGGAGCGACCGACTCGTTTGGGTCGGGAGTCCCAACGGAAGCGTTTCTCATGAAAGACCGCTACCCGTTTCATTGATCAGTACGGCCTGCGCATTTCGCTCAGCCGTCACTACGGCACTGGACGAACAGGAAATTCATTGGAAAGCCATTTATAGCAACGGCAGTCTCGAAGCGACCGTCGCTGCCATCCAAACAGATCTTGCGGTCGGTGTATGGCTTTCCTCGGTATTACCGGCCGGTGTGCATGCACTGGGGCAAGATTCTGGTCTCCCTGAATTGCCTGACTTTGCGTTTACTCTTCATTTGACACCGCGTATATCCACAGGTTATGAGTTGGATATGGCGACTCAAATCAGAGCCGCTTTTGGAAATGTGCGGGAGAACACCTCATTGGCCAGTCCATAAGACTTGCATCTTGTTTAGCTAAGTAAGTATCCATTGCAAACCCATAATGAATTCCCACCAGTTCTCTGGATATTTCCGAGGCGTGATTGTTTCCTTCAGATTGGGCCACTCCTGATCCGAAAGCGGACGGTCCGAAGAGGCAATAAGAAAACGGCGAGTGCCCGCTTCTGGCCGATAGTGTTGAAAAACTCGATTGTCCAAAATAACCACTGTTCGCTGATCATTTTTTGCTCAAAAACGCGCGTGAGAGCCAGATTCTGAGGTAGTTTAAGACGACGATCGCCCCAGGTTTCGCGTACAGCGCCGTTATGGAATCGCTCACTGTGCCAGACAGAGTTTTTCAACAGAATAGGCCGGCTGCTGCCTAGCGGGAACTTCGCGCGACTGGCCGCTGTCGGCATCGGTAACTATAGTGCCCGATGATTCGGCATGTCCTCCCCGTGGCTAAGCACCGGCCAATCCAGACAGGCACCGTCACCTTTCCGGGGTGTCTCGCCCCCAGATCCCGGATCGGCATACTTCCCGCTCCTGCTCCCAGATGCCCCGCAGATCCCGATCCTTGACCTCAACACTGAGCCGGGCGGCTTCTCGTGCCGCCTGTTCGCGGAAAATCCCCGAGCCGGTAATCTCCACGGCTCCGCCGAACTTCCGAGCCGCCACGCGCAATCCGAGTCGTATTGCGTTGTCCTCCCGCACGTGCATTTCGATACGCGGGCCGGTGTCCGTGAATAGTCGGCGTCCGGCTTCGTCTTTGTAACGAATCTCACCGCGCCGACGGTCGACCTCTGCGTGCAGACTGGCCAGAGTGAGCGGCCGCATCTCTCCACGCGGTACGCCCTCGATGCCATTACGATTCCCACCGCCGGCGCGCCTGTCGCGATAACGAATGCCGCGCCAGGCGGACTCTGCAGCCGGATCGCCTTTCTCGGCTTCTTTATGCACCCAGTCGCACCAGACCATCGAGCGGCCCAACTCGTCGCCCTCTGCGCGCTCCGTGGCCTGCCGAGCCGCAAGCCCTTCGCGTTCCTTGGCGGCTTCGAGCGCCCATAGCGAGCGGGCCATGCCCGCGTCCATGCCTTCGTTGATCTTGGCCGCGATGAAAGCCCCGCGGCGTGCGGCCAGGCGTTCGCGCAAGTCCTTGCGCTCAGCCGCATGCCGCGCTGTGCGTTCCTTCCGTAGCCGTTGCCTCTCTTCTCTGCGGGTTTCGCGCTCGGCGATAAACCGCTGCTTGAGCGCTTCCCGCGCCTGCGTCCGCTGCTGCCGGCGTTCTTCCCGCTGAGGATCGTTCCGGCGGCCGCCGGGTTCCCGATCCTCGGCCGTTTGGAAGTCATGCACGAAACGTCCGTATGATGCGGCGCCGGCCGCGTCCGGCTCTATCCGGGCCGTTGGCGGCACGAAGGAGCCCAGGCGCTTCTCCAGCGCCGCTTTCGAGGCAAAACGCCCAAGCTGCGAGGCTTTGGCCACGACGGCTTGCCCGTCGTGCTCTCCGGCGACGACCAGCCCGCTGCCCTTGGGGCGCAGCTGCAGGCCGAAGCTGGCCAGGCATTCGTGCACCGCCTGCCAGTCGGCGCCGGGATCATCGAGACGCGGCCGCAGGACTTGTCCAGGGATGCCGGCAACCCATGCCTGGAAGGACGGCGCAGCCTGATTGCGTTCGGCCCACCCTGCCTTCGGGCTAGGCGCTGGCGCATCCCTGGCCTTTTCATCCCCAGGTTCTGGTCCTAGCTCGAAACCGTGCTCGCCGATGACGCCGCGCCGCTCCCGCTCTTTCCTACTGATGCGTTCGACCTGTGGCTTATCCCTTGGCGTTCGCACCACAACGAACGGCCCGTTGTCGTGACGCCAGCCTTGTTCGAGCTCCAGCTCCCGGCATGTGCGATCGATCGCCAGCCAGTCGAACCGGGGAGGACAGGTCCCCGGCGTGGGGCCCATAACCGCCACCGCGCTGGTGGCCAGCACCGGCGATATCCATCAGTTCGCCAACGCCCGTCAGTTCGCCGCGTGGCTGGGTCTTGTTCCGCGTCACTA
>NZ_JARRQY010000090.1:0-8035 GCF_037381185.1 Acidihalobacter sp. | reverse complement strand
GCAGCAGTATTTCATCAGTCGACCAAGGTATTGGAATATGCGGATTATCTCCGCCCCATGTACAGCGATGAGCATGGGCACTGCGTGCGAGTGAACTTCGACAGGATGCTGCAAGTGGATCCGGCATCGTACGAGCATGTGCTGCGATTCATCGTGAGCAACAGCCTGCAAGTGTTCGGGTTCGACGGTAACGAGATTCCGCCGTTCACCGAATCGCAGGAAGAAGCCGCTTAACTTTCTCCGTTGCTGCGAGGTGGCCGGGCGCATCCGGGCCGCTTGATGCATTCGTACATTACCGGGAGTTCGCCGTGAACTCGCCGGGTCTTGCCGTGTCCGTTCCTAAAAAAGCCCACTGACCGTCCGATCGCATTCGCGCGCGATCGCGGCGGCGGGCCTATGGGTGCTGTTCCTGCCGGCGTCCTGTCATTCGCACTGCCCTATGTCGGGCCGCGCACGACGCACATCTTGCGTTCGAGCACTATGGAACCGAACCGCGGTTGCTCGGTCCTATCATTCGGAATACCCCTTCGATCACAACAACAATTACCTGCCGAAGGTCCGAACTGATGAGGCGTTTTGTTTCGCTCCTGCTTGCCGTTGCGACGCTGGCTACGGTTTCGTGCGCCAATGTCCCGGCGAAATCGACTTCGACCGAGAAACCTGCCTGCCCGATCGATAGCCGCTACTGCACGGCGACTTTGGCCGAAGCGCATGTGCAGCAGGATTGGGGGCGGTCAGTTACATCCAAGTCTTCAAACATCGCTGCCTGAAGCGAAATGACCGGCTGGGTGGCCATGAGAAGACCTATTGCAGCTGTATGTCGGAGACGGTGGCCGCCACCCCGGGCGAATGGCACGCGCTTTTGTCTTTTAGCTACTCGGCACAGACGATGAGGCGATCCCAGGGCGGTTTTTATGGACCGGCAAAGGAATCCATGATCGGGAAAATGTCTCTGGAGGTGACGGCTTTGAGAAACCAGTTCCGGGCGCAGCAGATGGCTTGCCTCGTGTCGTCGTATCACAGGTCGGGCTCGGGCAGCACGCCGCTTGTAATGTATACGGCGCAGGAGTATGCGCGTGATGTCTCTTCTCTGGTCGAACTTCACATGCATGGGGTGCGTGAGGCCGAGGAACGTCGGCTGGTGAGCAAAAACGACGGACGGCCGGTGTCGCTGGCGGTCGGGATCTGTCGCGTTGGTCTGGTGGTGCACCGCGACGGTACCGTCCCCGATGTACGCCGGGAAGGCTGTTCTCCGAAGGCGATCTGGCGCGATGAACTTGCGGCGATTCACGAGGTGATCCCTTTGCCCCCGCCAGGGCGTGAAATGCATATATGGATCATGACGGTTGCATCGGAAGCGACGCTCGGAGTGGCGGGGTATTGAGCATGGATGCGGCAGTGGCCGCCATCGGAAAGACGCTCGATTTCATCGTCGAATTGGATAAGCTGAAGGAGGTGTGCAGGAAGACGTGCCCGGTCGGTTGCAGCGCTACGAGAATTCCGCCGAGCATTCATGGCACGTCTGCATGGCCGCGCCGATGTTCAAGGCCTACCGAACGGGTCCGTCGATATCGATTGCGTCATCAGCATGCTGCTCATACACGACGTGGGCGAGATCGATGCGGTCGGAACGCCGGAGTTGGGGCCGAGGAAGAAGCGGACGTGGCGCGAATTCGAGGAAGGCGATACCGCGGCCGTCAGGTTTGCGAGGGCGATCGACCGCGTATTTCCGCTGCTGCACGATCTGCATGGCGACGGCCATAGCTGGAAAGAGAACAGCGTGTCGAGCGAGAAGGTTTTCAGCGTCAACAACCGCATAGTGCGAGGCCGTGGCGTGCTGTGGGCCATGCTCGAAGCCAGGCTGCACAAGGCGGTCGAGAATGGGATGTTCGGGTAGCGGCGCGGCTGTGCCGTTTTGCCCGATGAAACCGCCGAGAGATGAGGCGCGGCCCTGGGCACGGATTTGTCCGGGGCCGCGCAGGGATGCGTCTCAGCTCAGGCCGAGTTTGCCGCGCAGGGTGGAGAGGTCTTCGGCCAGCGTGTTGACGGCACCGGAGAGCACTTTGCGGTCGCGCTCGTCGACTTTGTCGTAGGTGACGTAGCCGCCGTCGGTTGTCTTGTATTTCGCCAGGATGGTGTCGACGGTTTTGAAGTTGCCGTCGACCTTTTGGATGAACGCTGAATCCTGGCTCGCGAGCTGCGGGCGCAGCAGATCGAAGATCTTCTTGGAGCCCTCGACGTTGGCCTGGAAATCGTAGAGGTCGGTGTGGCTGTAACGGTCCTCTTCGCCGCTGACCTTGGTGGCGGCAACTTCTTCCATCAGCGCGGCCGCGCCGCCGACGACGATGGAGGGCGGGAAGGTCAGGCCGGCGATGCGCTTCTGCAGGTCGAGCACGTCGGCCATCAGTTTGTCGGCCAGCGGCGTGAGTCCGGCCGTGCTGTTCTTGATCCACAGGCCGTATTCGATGCGGTGGAAGCCGGTGAAGTCGGACGAGCCGACGCCGTGTTCGTGGTCGTCCTCGCGCGAGTCCACAGAGGCGTCGAGGTCGCTGAACAGTTCGGCAATTGGCTCGATGCGCTCGTAATGCATGCGCGTCGGGCCGAACAGGCGTTTGGCGGTGTCCACGTCGCCGCGCTTCACGGCGTCGGTGAAGGTGCGTGTCGCCTTGACCAGCGCGTCGACGTTGCGGGTGACGTAGATCTTGTAGTCGGTGATCGGGGTCACGAGGTCGAGCGAGGCGTCCGCGGCCATGCCGGGCAGCGGTGCGGCAAGCAGGCCGGCGAAGAGTACGGTGGCGAGGATCTGTCGTTTCATCGGGTGTGCTCCTGAGTGGCTCATGGAAAGGTCGGTGCCGCGTCAGGCGGTAGCCTGGATCAGCGTGCGTCCGAGGTAGTCGTCGGGGCCGGCGGCGCCGGGCAGGGTGAAGTAGTAGCCGCCGCCGATGGGCTTGATGTATTCCTCCAGCGGCTCGCCGTTGAGACGGTTCTGCACGGTGATGAACCCCTCCACGAGGCTGGCCTGGTAGATGATCATCAGCAGGCCCATGTCGAGCTGGCCGTTATTCTGCACGCCGTTGGAGTAGTTGAACGGGCGGCGCAGGATGAGGTTGCGCTCGGTGCCCGGCATGCGCGGATTGGCCAGGCGGATGTGCGCATCGAGCGGCGTGATCTTGCCTTCGGGGTCGTTGCGGTAGTCGGGTTCGGTGAATTCGTCGGTGCCGCCGGACAGGGGAGCGCCGTCGTATTTGCGCCGGCCGAAGATGGTCTCCTGCTCCTGCAGGGGCGTGCGGTCCCAGCGTTCGACGTAGTTGCGGATGATGCGTACCACCTGATAGCTGCCGTGTGCGGCCCAGGCTGGTTCTTCGCTGCCGGGCTGGATCCAGACGATGCCGTCCATGAGTTTGGCGTCGTCGGCCTTGGGGTTGGCCGAACCGTCGAGGAAACCGAGGAAGTTGCGCGCACTCGGTTCGGGCCGTCCGGGCTGTACCGGTACGGGTGGGATCGTGCCTTCCTGCTTCCAGCGCACGAGCAGCAGGTCGGGCAGGGTTTTGATGATGTCGCGCAGCGCATGGATATTGGTGTCCGGCGTGTTGGCGCAGAACTGCAGCGTGAGGTCGCCATGGCAGCGCTCGGTATCCAGCGCGTCGTTGGGGAACGAGGTCATGCGCTGCAACTGGCGCGGCTTGGCGCTGGCGAGACCGAAACGGTCGTCGAACAGCGAGTCGCCAACCGAAACCGTGACGGTCAGGTTGTCGGGGTGGACGACCGGGCCGAGGATGCCGGAGTCCGGCGGCGGCAGTTTGGGATCGATCTGCGGCACCGCGCCGCCTTGCATGAGAACGCGAATGCGTTCGGTCAGCGTGCGGAACAGGCGTTCGAGCCCTGCGCGGTCGGTGGCTAGGACGTCGAAGGCGACCATGATGCCCGCCGCCGGGCGCGGCGTGACTACGCCGGACTGATGCGTGCCGTAGAAGGATTGACTCTGCAGCGTGGCGTCGCTTTGCGGCGCGTGGGTCGCGCCGGATGCGCCGGCGGAGGCATGCGCGGAGAACGGGCACAGGCTGCCGGCCACGGTGGCGCCGGTGACGCCGAGGCCCTGGAGCAGGCGGCGGCGTTGCAGGGAGATCGGAGTGTCGGTGTCTTGCGTTTTCATGGGATTACCAGTGTCGCGAGTGGATCAGGAGTCGCCTAAGCCCAAGGCTGGATTGACCGCGTTCAGGGCGTTGGCCAGGGCTTGCGCCTGCGCAGCGATGCGTTTGCGGGTGGCGGCGTCGGCCTGGTCGTAGGATCGGTATGCATCGTCTTCACGCAGACTTTGCAGGGTCGCCTGCAGGGTTGCCTGGCCGTTTTTCAGCTGCTCCAGCAGGGACGGATCGCGCTTGCTCAGCAGTGGCGCCAGCATGTCGATCGTCTTCTCCGCGCCGCGCAGATTGGCTGCGAAGCCGTACAGGTCGAGATGGCTGTAGCGTTCCTCTTCGCCGGTGGCGCGGTTGTCCGCGAGCGATTGCAGCAGCCGGGCGGCGTCGGCGGCGAGTTCGCGCGGCGGCTGGCGATGCGCCAGCATGGCGGTTTCCAGCGAGTCGACGTCGGATTGCAGCTGCTGCGCGACGGGCACTAGGCCGGCCGTACTGCGTTGTGCGAAAAGTCCGTATTCGATGCGGTGGAAACCGCCGAACCCCGGGTCCTGTTCGCGCGCGGCATAGTAGTCGGCGCGCGCGTTGATGCGGTTGTCGAGTTCGCCGAACCGCTGCGCGGTGGCGGCGATGCGCTGGTAGCCGATGCGCGCAGTGAGGTAGGCGCTCCGTGCGGCCCGCAGATCGCCTGCGGCGATGGCCTGAAGCAATGCAGCGACGGCGGCTTTCAGCGTGTCGGTATGCTGGATGAGGTCGAAGCGCTGCTCCGAGAGCGGTCCGATGAAGGCTTTGAGCGCCGGTGCGGTCTTGGCGGCGGCGTCCGATTCGGCGGTGCGGGTGACGTGCAGCGTACCGCGCGGGTTGCTCAGCAGTCCGCAGGTGATGGCGTAGTCGCCGGGTTCGAGATGGACGCTGACTACCTGGCTCATGCCGGGCGTGATGTTTTCGCGTTCGGCAACCACCATGACGCCGTCAAGGATCTCCCATTCGACCGCGCGGCCCGAGTGGTTGACGATGCGAAAGCCCGTGCGTCCGGCGGGCACTGTCAGTGTGTCGGGATCGCACGTGGCGGGATGGATGGTGACGGTGATCTCGCCGGCGGTCGGATGCTGCTGCGCGAATTGAGCGGCGGCATAGAAGGCCCCTAGAGCGAGAGCCGCCAGGGCGCCGGAGCCGGCAAGAATCCAGCGCATGATCCTGGGATTCGGGCCATGGTTGTCCGGGCGAACTGCGTTATCCATGTATGCTGCCTACTCGGTGGTTTCGGAGACGGGGGCCGTGCGCCGCCGACTGGCGAGTTGCGCAGGAAGACGGAAAAACAACGTCAGGCAGATGGCCAGATAGACGAGGTAGGTGCCGAGCGTGCTGACGGTCGGGGCTTCCTGATAGCCAAAGAATCCGGCCAGCAGAGAACCCAGGGCGCTGTCGGTGGGCAGCCGCGTGCCGAGGTCGAAGACGACGCCTTGCAGGTGGTTCCACACGCCGGCTTCGTGCAACGCCTGCACCGCATTGGCGAGGATTCCGGCCGCGACGATGAGCAGGAACAGGCTGGTGAAGCGGAAGAAGCGCCCGAGGTTGATGCGCAGGCTTCCGCGATACAGTCCCCAGCCGATGGCGACTGCGGCAGCCAAGCCGAGCAGGGCGCCCAGCGGCGCTGCGGGGTCGCGGCTTTGCTGGAACACGGCGAGCAGGAAGAAAACGGTTTCCAGACCCTCGCGCGCCACGGCGAGAAACACCATGGCAATCAGCGCATAGGCCTGGCTGCGCGTGCCGTGCGCGAGGGCGGCCTCGAGGGAGGCATGCAGTTCCTGCTTGACCGAACGCGCCATTCTGCGCATCCAGAAGACCATGTAGGTAAGAATGCCGACCGCGAACAAGCCGACCACGGCTTCGAACAGCTCTTGTTGCCGCTGCGGAAATTCGGCTCCGATCCATTGCAGCCCGGCGCCGACGAAGAGCGAAAGCGCGGCGGCCAAGAGCACGCCGACCCAGACAGCGCTCAACCAGTGGCTGCGCGATGTGCGGTTGAGATAGCCGGCAATGATGCCGACGACGAGTGCGGCTTCGACGCCCTCGCGCAACATGATCAGGAATGGAACCCACATACCCCTTGCCCCGTTTCGAATTTTCTTGCTGAACGGTCCGTTGCCGGCAGTCCCTGGCGCTTTGCCGCTGCGGCAAGCCGTTCATGTCGAAGCAAGATCGTACATTTAATGAGAATCATTATCAAATGTTAATGAGATTCGATTTGTGTTTGGACGGTAGGCGCTGCGAACCGGGGCGTGAGGACACGGGCCACCGCTGGCGATAACGTTTATCGACGTGAAGAACGCGAGCGGGCGCAACGGAGGGCGGTCGGGGGACAAGGTAAAAGGAACCCGCCCCCGTAGGAGGCGGGTAAGGGCATACGCCCTGAGGAGGTGCTCGGTATGAATCGGGTGCTCAGGATTTCTGGAACGGTTCGAGTTTTCCGGGGTAGCGCAGCATCTTGTCTACTTCGCTCGCATGAAGCGTCTCCTCCGCAATCATTCGGCGTGCGTACTCTTCAAGCATGACATCCTGGTCGCGAACGAGGTCGAGCAGCTTGCGGTATTCGGCCAGGGCTTCCCATTCGTGCGTCAGCGATTCCACCAGTATGTCGCCGATGTCGTGGCGGTGGGTTTCCAGGAGGGGGCCGATCCCGAGGGAGGGATGACCGCCGAGGTGGGTGATCATTTCGCCGGCTTGTTGCGCATGGGAAAGAGCGTCGTCGGCCTGCTCGCGTAGCCAGGCTACGATCGGTATGCGGTTGTATCCGTAGACCATCAGGGAGTAGTGCGTGTAGCGGACGACGCCGGCGAGTTCGAGTTCGAGAATACGGTTGAGGCTGCCGGTGACGGGGTCGAGGTCGATGGATGTGTTCATGAGGTTTTTCCTTTTGCGGGGTCTATGGCCTTGCTGCGCGGACACTGCCCGCTGTATATGCAGGCGTGCAGACACAATCGGCGCAGCGCGGAGTGCGAGGCGCTATCGAGACAGCGGAGTTCGGCGACGCACAGCATGCCCTGGCGCATCAGCCGCAGAAGCGTTTGGCTGCCGACCGCGACGTGCAGGGTCGCGCCGGGGTCTTCGACAGGTGAATCGGCGGGCTGCTGGAGCACTCGGTTGGATGTTGCTCGAGGCGTGTCTTGCGGTCGCATAAGAGCATCCTCTGTGCGGGGTCAGCGCTGTTTGTGCCGGCATCCGCCGTATCCTCTGCAGGCGCCTGCCGTGCCTTGTTTTCGTTCGAATTGCTGTTCGCTGTTGCGTGCACCGGATGCCGGAGTTGCGCTTGGCGCACGGATCGGTTCGATCCGGACGGGTTGCTGATGTGTTTGCTTCACCTTTGCTTTCCCCCTTGTTGACTGACCGTTCGTGGAATCGATCTGCCTTGGATCTTAAATAATAATAATTATCATTTGCAATAAATAGGGGGATAGAGATCTCCAGGGAACGCAGCGGATATACATCGACGCCGAGGTCTGCTGTACGACGGCCCTGGCCTGTGTCGTGCGTATATGCTCCTGCCCGCATGCAGCCTGAGCCTGGCGGATCGGGGGAGAGCTGGAACGTCTTGATATGCCGCTTGCAAGAGCCGGAGCGTAGCGGGGCAGGGGCGAGCGTGGTACGCGTCTTCAGGATACGCGGGCGCGGTCGTCGCTTAACGGACGCACGCGTTCGCGGTGGGCGGGCGACGGCTATCGAATGCTCCGCGAGCGGGGCGGCTGGGTTCGGAAGGAGTGCGCGTGGCGCGCTTAGTTATTGGGCGGCAGCCGTTTCTGCGCCATCTCGACCATGGTTTCAAGGCGTACCAGACGCTTGTCGATGTCGAGCGTGCGGTCGGAGAGCTTTTCGGTGCGCTCGTTCAGGCGTTTGACCTCGTC